>NZ_JAVAXX010000581.1:0-1383 GCF_042709275.1 Bacillus sp. LR_5
AAAGCTGACAAAACAGCAAAAAAAGAAAACCAATAAGCACGTATTTATTGCCATTCCGATCGTTTTTGTCCTTATGTTCGCTTTCATGTGGGCGGGAAAAGCGGAAACGCCGAAGGTCAAAACGTATTCTGACGACGTACTCTCAGCCTCATTTGTAGGCGATATTATGATGGGACGCTATGTTGAAAAAGTAACGGAGCAAAAAGGGGCAGACAGTATTTTTCAATATGTTGAACCGATCTTTAGAGCCTCGGATTATGTAGCAGGAAACTTTGAAAACCCGGTAACCTATCAAAAGAATTATAAACAAGCAGATAAAGAGATTCATCTGCAGACGAATAAGGAATCAGTGAAAGTCTTGAAGGACATGAATTTCACGGTTCTCAACAGCGCAAACAACCACGCAATGGATTACGGCGTTCAGGGCATGAAAGATACGCTTGGAGAATTTGCGAAGCAAAACCTTGATATCGTTGGAGCGGGATACAGCTTAAGTGATGCGAAAAAGAAAATTTCGTACCAGAAAGTCAACGGGGTAACGATTGCGACGCTTGGCTTTACCGATGTGTCCGGGAAAGGTTTCGCGGCTAAAAAGAATACGCCGGGCGTGCTGCCCGCAGATCCTGAAATCTTCATCCCTATGATTTCAGAAGCGAAAAAACATGCGGACATCGTTGTTGTGCAGTCACACTGGGGCCAAGAGTATGACAATGATCCAAACGACCGCCAGCGCCAGCTTGCAAGAGCCATGTCTGATGCGGGAGCTGACATCATCGTCGGCCATCACCCGCACGTCTTAGAACCGATTGAAGTATATAACGGAACCGTCATTTTCTACAGCCTCGGCAACTTTGTCTTTGACCAAGGCTGGACGAGAACAAGAGACAGTGCACTGGTTCAGTATCACCTGAAGAAAAATGGAACAGGACGCTTTGAAGTGACACCGATCGATATCCATGAAGCGACACCTGCGCCTGTGAAAAAAGACAGCCTTAAACAGAAAACCATTATTCGCGAACTGACGAAAGACTCTAATTTCGCTTGGAAAGTAGAAGACGGAAAACTGACGTTTGATATTGATCATAGTGACAAACTAAAATCTAAATAATCGGAGTGATAAAGATGAAATTTGTCAAAGCCATCTGGCCGTTTGTTGCCGTAGCCATCGTGTTCATGTTTATGTCAGCTTTTAAATTCAATGATCAGCTGACAGATCAGGAAAAACAGAAGATTGATATGGAAATGAATAAAATCCAGCAGCAGGAAGAACCGGTAAACGCCAATAAATAATTCAAAAAAGAGAGTGTCTGATGAGACACTCTCTTTTTATTTGCCCAGCATATTCATTCTGTAAAAATATTAAAAAGTCTCTTAACATATTCA
>NZ_JAVAXX010000582.1:0-1370 GCF_042709275.1 Bacillus sp. LR_5
AGAACTTATCTCTACAATCGCTATCGAAGAAGGAACTCGTTTCTCTATTCGTGAAGGCGGACGTACTGTTGGTTCAGGCGTTGTTTCTACAATCACTGAGTAATAGTATGATTATAAACGAGACCCACTGTGGGTCTCGTTTTTTGTTTGCATATCTTTTTCTTGTATAATAGGATGTATCATATTCGAGGGGCTAATTTTTTATGATTCCTGAAAAGAGATCAATCGCTATCATGAAAGAACTGAGCATTGAAAATACAAAGCAAATGCTGATGATTAATGGGTCTAATGTAAAAAATCCGTTGCTGCTTTTTTTACATGGGGGGCCGGGGACGCCACAAATCGGATATGTAAGACATTATCAAAAAGACCTAGAACAGCATTTCACGGTAGTACATTGGGATCAAAGGGGTTCCGGGCTTTCGTATTCAAAACGAATTCCTCATCATTCCATGACAATCAGTCATTTCATTAAAGATACAATACAAGTCACTCAATGGCTCCTAGATCATTTTTCAAAAACAAAAGTATATCTTGCCGGTCATTCGTGGGGCTCACTGCTGGCACTTCAAGTACTGCAACAGCGTCCGGATTTGTTTTACGCGTATTTTGGAATCAGTCAGGTTGTTAACCCTCACTATGAAGAATCAGCTTCTTATCAATATATACGTAAAACCTCAGATGCAAAAAGAGCCGGTATAGTATTCCCTCTCATACGTTTCCTTGGCGCTCCGCCTTGGAAGAAGGATATCCAGCATTTTATCTATCGGTTCTGTGTCGAAATGAGCAGGGGAGGATTCACTCACCATCATCGTCAATCCTTTGCTGTATTATTTCAAATGCTTACCGGTAAGGAATATGGAATAAGAAATATGCACAGCTTCCTCAATGGTTTGCACTTCAGTAAAAAACATTTAACTGATGAGTTGTACCGTTTTAATGCATTTAGATCAGTTCCTTCTATTAAAGTACCGTGCTTTTTTATTTCGGGGAGACATGATTTAATTGTTCCTGCTGAAATATCGAAACAATATTATCATGAGCTTGTAGCACCTGAAAAGCGCTGGTTTCAATTTGAGAAATCCGCTCACACCCCGCATATCGAGGAGCCGTCATTATTCGCGGATACACTGAGCCGCCACGCGCTGTACCACTTATGATAGGTCCTTGATAAATGAGAAAAACACCTGTATAATAAAAAAAGTGTGCAAACCATGCATATTTTAAATAAGTCTTGCAACATGCGTCTATTTTCTGTATAATGGTGTATGTTGGTCTTTGACTGCGATGAAGTGAGAGGTTGCTGACACACCCGGCCGCTTTGCCATGGCAAAGGTGTTCAGGTTTTTCTCGCGGAGAACTGTCTAACT
>NZ_JAVAXX010000583.1:0-1367 GCF_042709275.1 Bacillus sp. LR_5
AGACAATTTATCGGTGAAAACGCGTTAAGCATAGATTTGATTAATATTGAACCATTAGACGATCTGCACGCGCCAAAAGGCATTATTAAACAAGCACAAGATCTGGCTGCTGAAGCATTTGGAGCGGATCATACATTTTTTTCTGTTCAAGGAACAAGCGGCGCCATTATGACAATGGTAATGGCTGTTTGCGGACCTGGCGATAAAATTATTATTCCAAGAAATGTTCATAAATCAATTATGACAGCTATTGTATTTTCCGGAGCGATTCCAATTTTTATTCATCCTGAAATTGACAATGAATTGGGCATCTCCCACGGCATTACACTTGAATCTGCTAAACGGGCGCTTACCGAACATCCGGATGCAAAAGGGCTTCTCGTCATCAACCCGACATATTTCGGTGTTGCAGCCGACTTAAAAAGCATCGTAGAACTCGCTCATTCGTTTGATGTGCCAGTGCTTGTGGATGAAGCACACGGCGTTCACATTCATTTTCACGATGAATTGCCGCTTTCAGCTATGCAGGCAGGAGCGGACATAGCAGCGACAAGTGTACACAAGCTGGGCGGATCACTCACGCAAAGTTCGATTTTAAACATGAGAGAGGGCCTTGTATCAAAAAACAGAGTGCAATCCATCCTGAGCATGCTGACAACTACGTCAACTTCTTACTTGCTTCTCGCTTCTTTGGATGTTGCCAGAAAACGCCTTGCAACAGAAGGCCGCCAGCTTGCTGAGGAAACACTCAAGCTTGCCAATCAGACGAGAGATCGCCTCAATCAGATTGAAGGCATTTATTGTGTCGGTTCTGAGATTCTAGGGTCGAAAGCAGCTTACAGCTATGATCCGACAAAATTGATTATCTCTGTGAAAAGTCTTGGCCTGACAGGACATGACGTGGAAAAATGGCTTCGTGAATCCTTTAATATTGAGGTTGAGCTTTCTGATCTGTACAATATTTTGTGTATTTTCACTCCTGGTGACAGCCAAAATGATGCAGACCGGCTTGTAGAGGCTTTAACTGAGATCGCACAGCAAATGTCAGAACAAGATGTAACACATCAGCAAACTGAGGTTCTGCTTCCAGAAATACCTTTATTGGCAATGACTCCTCGTGATGCTTTTTATGCAAATACGGAAGTCATCCCATTAAAAGAAGCATCCGGACGGATTATTGCTGAATTTGTCATGGTATATCCGCCTGGTATTCCAATCTTCATCCCAGGAGAAATTATTACAGAAGAAAACATCAGCTACATTTTTAAAAACCTTGACGCAGGCCTCCCTGTTCAAGGACCTGAGGACTCGACTTTACATATGATCCGAGTCATCAAAGAACAAAAAGCAATTCAATAAAAAATAAA
>NZ_JAVAXX010000584.1:0-1367 GCF_042709275.1 Bacillus sp. LR_5
TGAACTTATTTCTACAATCGCTATCGAAGAAGGAACTCGTTTCTCTATTCGTGAAGGCGGACGTACTGTTGGTTCAGGCGTTGTTTCTACAATCACTGAGTAATAGTATGATTTTAAACGAGACCCCTGTGGGTCTCGTTTTTTGTTTGCTTATCTTTTTCTTGTATAATAGGATCTATCATATTCGAGGGGTTAATATTTATGATTCCTGAAAAGAAATCAATCGCAATCATGAAAGAACTAAGCATTGGAAATACAAAGCAAATGCTGATGATTAATGGAGTTGACGTGAAAAATCCATTGCTCCTTTTTTTACATGGCGGGCCGGGAACGCCGCAAATCGGATATGTTAGACATTATCAAAAAGAGCTGGAACAGTATTTTACAGTAGTTCATTGGGATCAGAGAGGATCGGGGCTTTCTTATTCTAAGCGAATTTCGCATCACTCTATGACAATAAATCACTTCATTAAAGATACAATCCAAGTCACTCAATGGCTTTTAGCTCATTTTTCAAAATCAAAACTTTACCTAGCCGGTCATTCTTGGGGGTCAATACTGGCGCTTCATGTTTTGCAGCAGTGTCCTGATTTATTTTACGCGTATTATGGAATCAGCCAGGTTGTTAACCCTCACGATGAAGAATCAACTGCTTATCAACATATTCGTGAAATTTCTGAATCAAAAAAAGCAAGCATATTATCTTTCCTCACACGTTTCATTGGTGCTCCGCCTTGGAAGCAGGATATCCAGCACCTTATCTATCGGTTTTGTGTCGAGCTAAGCAGGGGAGGCTTCACTCGCCGTCATCGTCAATCTCTAGCTGTAATATTTCAAATGCTTACTGGCAATGAGTATGGAGTGCGGAACATGCACAGCTTCCTCAATGGATTGCACTTCAGTAAAAAACATTTAACTGATGAATTGTACCGGTTTAATGCTTTTACATCAGTTCCTTCTATTAAAGTACCGTGTGTTTTCATTTCAGGGAAACATGACTTAATTGTTCCTGCTGAAATATCGAAACAGTATTTTCAAGAGCTTGAGGCACCCGAAAAGCGCTGGTTTCAATTTGAGAACTCAGCTCACACCCCGCATATTGAGGAGCCGTCATTATTCGCGAACACATTAAGTCGACATGCACGACACCATTTATGATAGATCCTTGATAAATAAGAAAAACCCCTGTATAATAAAAAAAGTGTGCAAACCATGCATATTTTAAATAAGTCTTGCAACATGCGCCTATTTTCTGTATAATGGTGTATGTTGGTCTTTGACTGCGATGAAGTGAGAGGTTGCTGACACACCCGGCCGCTTTGCCATGGCAAGGTGTTCAGGTTTTTCTCACGGAGAACTGTCTAACG
>NZ_JAVAXX010000585.1:0-1366 GCF_042709275.1 Bacillus sp. LR_5
TGTATGAACTTGATAAGGGAGTAACCATTTTGAGTTTTTACAAAGCCGCGGATTTTTATATACTTTAGCACGCATCTTGGGTAATGTGCAAGCCGCAATAAAAGGAACGCTCGGGAAAAGAATTGCTCGCCGTGCTGCTGGTAAAGCTACTAACAAATTATTGAGAAAAATTATTAAGTAGGCTTGTAACATGAATGATTTTGAACGTAAGTTATATCGGATCATATCGTTAACATGCGTTTATATGGAAAGAACCCGACTTTGCCAGAATTAAAAAGAAAGACCGGATAAAGTGAACAGGAAATACGTGAGACTACAAAAAGCTTAATTCGTAAAGGTGCTCTTTCTTGGGATAAAGAAAAGAAATTATGGATTATTTAAAGCCCGCCTTATGAGACGGGCTTTTCGGGCGAGGTTATTACCTTTACACTTTCTTCACGCCTCCGTAAACACTTCCTTTTGCAGTAGACCCTATAAACGCCTCAACAAGAGCTGAGTTTAAAACGATGCCGGCCCATTTAAAACCTACAATGGATTCAACATATATACGTGAATAAACCTCTCTATAGGCATATCCTCCATGGCTGGCGTCCCGGTCTTGTCCTAATACCCTAGGAGAGATTGCCAAAGCTGTCCCCATCGGGTGGCGCTGATAGTCGCCATCTTTATAAGTAGCCCAAACTTTTTTGCCGTCATATTTAAATCTTCCTTCGGCCCAAAGTGTGAAGAGCTTCGGTCCACCAAGTCCATAAGCAATACCAGTGGTCCTTTCGGTTTTTGTAGTGCCTTGGACGCTTGCATCAGAGTCTGGAGAGTCAGTTAAAGTTTTTTGCTCAAGTTCTGGATATCCCCCAGATCACCTAGATAAACCTTAACCGTACTGTTTTGTGTTTCAAAAGTAAGCACATCCCCATAGGATTTGCTTTTTTCTTGTTCAGCCATAAAGCTGTTCATATTGAAAGCTTTACCGTTGAATTTTTCTAGTTCTGATTTCATTTCTGGGAAAACATCATAAAGCGATATGTCTGGATTGCTAAATGCTTTAGGTGCTGGATTGTTTTTGTAGTGATTCGAAATTACTTTTTCGATTTTTTCCAAAGAAGAGTTTTTGGGTAGATTTTCTAGGCTAGATTTCAACAAAGGAACTGTTTTTTCAACGTAATTTCTAATGTCAGTAATATCTTGCTGTGACTTTTGTTTAGGTGCTGCGCTCGCTGCTTCACCGAAGATACTAAATACCAAAGAGAAAGTCAGGCAAAAAAGCAATATCTTTTTCACGATAATCTCCTCCTATTTATCAGTCACCTCGCCCTCTTATATACATTTATTTACAATTTTACCTTTTCCTCCTACTGTTTTTTCGGGT
>NZ_JAVAXX010000586.1:0-1361 GCF_042709275.1 Bacillus sp. LR_5
AACTCGGCATTGATTATTCTTCTGATGACTTTGAAGGATGTCCGGTGGAGACAACATTAGATATCATCGGAGGTAAGTGGAAAGGCATTCTTCTTTATCATCTCATTGACGGTAAAAAGAGGTTTAATGAGTTTCGAAAACTATACCCAAAAATTACCCAGCGTATGCTCACGCTACAATTAAGAGAATTGGAACGGGATGGCGTGATTCACCGCGAGGTTTATAAACAGGTCCCTCCAAAAGTCGAATACTCTTTAACTGAGTTTGGAAGAACATTAGAACCTGTTATCCTGCACATGAAGGACTGGGGAGAAAAATATAAAGACAGGATTGATAAGCTCGAAGCAGCACGTAAAGCTGAAGATAAAATCTAATAACCAGAAAAAATACCAAGGGTTTTGACGCCCTTGGTATTTCTGTGATTCAGACCTTCACCGGTGACACCCACAAGCCCTCAAAAAGTGTTTTTGATTACATTTACCGGCGATATGTCAGTTACCGTTAAAAAGGTCATTCTATTTTTTAATGATGATTAAGACTTCTAAAATTGCTGCCCTTCACTTCAGCTACGTCATATACGGTGACAAAGGCGGATTTATCAATATCATTAATAATTTCCTTTAGTTTGGTTTCTTCTAAACGGTTGATGACACATGTGATTTCTTTAAATTTCTCGTGGGAAAAACCCCCGTAAGCTTCTTTATATGTGGCGCTTCGGCCTAATTGATCACGTATTGTCTCTACCATTAATTCAGGTTGGGTTGTAATAATTTGAAAGGTTTTAGAGCCGCTTAAGCCTTCCTCCACAACATGAATCACTTTGGATGCAATGTAGTAAGCAATGACTGAAAGCAATGCCCCTTGTAAGCCAAATACTGTGGAAACAAAAATAAACACAAATAGGTTTAAGAATAGAATGAGATCGCTCGTTCCGAATGGCAGTTTTCGGGATAGCAGCACAGCAAGCATGTCAATTCCATCTAATGCGCCGCCATTACGCAGCGCCAGCCCCATTCCGAATCCAAGGATAATCCCGCCGACAACGGTAATTAACAGGGTATCTCCTTCTATGATAGCGGGTGTGTGGTGGAAAAAGCTTGTCCCCGCGGCAAGCGATACGATTCCGATAATTGATAATAATGCAAAGCTTTTCCCAATTTGCTTATATCCTAACCAGACAAATGGAATGTTGATCACAGCAATCAAAATCCCCAGCGGCAAGTTGAATAGCTGTGAACCAACGATGCTAAGACCCGTCACCCCTCCATCAGATACACTGTTTGGAATGAGCACTGTTTCTAGTCCATATGCCGCAATGATTCCTCCAATGATAACCATGATGATTTGGAGAATCATTTTCG
>NZ_JAVAXX010000587.1:0-1355 GCF_042709275.1 Bacillus sp. LR_5
AACATCTGTGACAACAGGTTTGGTTCTTGTAAGCGGAGAGATCACAACTTCTACGTATGTTGACATTCCGAAAACGGTTCGCCAAACCATTAAAGAAATCGGATACACACGTGCAAAATACGGATTTGATGCGGAAACTTGTGCGGTTTTAACATCAATTGATGAGCAGTCTGCTGATATCGCGATGGGCGTAGACCAAGCGCTTGAAGCCCGTGAAGGCACAATGAGCGACGAAGAAATTGAAGCGATTGGTGCGGGTGACCAAGGATTAATGTTCGGTTATGCGTGCAACGAAACGAAAGAGCTTATGCCTCTTCCAATTTCACTTGCCCATAAATTAGCCCGCCGCCTAAGTGAAGTCCGTAAAGAAGATATTCTTCCGTACCTTCGCCCTGACGGCAAAACACAGGTAACGGTTGAGTACGATGATAATAACAAACCAGTCCGCATTGACGCGATTGTTATTTCAACTCAGCATCATCCTGAAATTACACTTGAGCAAATTCAGCGCAACATTAAAGAACATGTAATCAATCCGGTTGTTCCTGAAGAGCTGATTGATGAAGAAACAAAATATTTCATCAACCCTACAGGACGTTTCGTAATCGGAGGCCCTCAAGGGGATGCAGGACTTACAGGACGCAAAATCATCGTTGATACGTACGGCGGCTATGCACGCCACGGCGGAGGCGCGTTCTCAGGTAAGGACGCGACGAAGGTAGACCGTTCTGCAGCTTATGCGGCAAGATACGTTGCGAAAAACATCGTTGCGGCTGAGCTTGCTGATTCTTGCGAAGTACAGCTTGCTTACGCGATCGGTGTTGCACAGCCTGTGTCAATCTCAATCAACACATTCGGTTCAGGAAAAGCTTCTGAGGAAAAACTGATTGAAGTTGTTCGCAATAACTTTGATTTACGACCTGCCGGCATTATCAAAATGCTTGATTTGCGCCGTCCGATCTACAAACAAACTGCTGCGTACGGCCACTTTGGACGTCACGATGTTGACCTTCCTTGGGAGCGTACAGACAAAGCGGAGCAGCTGCGTAAAGAAGCGTTAGGAGAATAATTTTATAGCCGCTTACTGGTTAAGCGGCTTTCCCTTTTTTATCGTTGTATTCATGTTTATTTTTTTACATAACTGTGAAACCAAATATTATTCACAGCGTCTATAAATAGGGGTTCAATGATGACAATTTTAATTATGGAGGCAATACTATGTGTGGATTTGTCGGGGTTTTTAACAAGCATCCGTTAGCTCAAACCGCTGATCAAGAAGAACTAATCAAACAAATGAACCAAATGATCGTTCACCGCGGTCCTGACAGTGATGGATATTTCCATGATGAGCACGT
>NZ_JAVAXX010000588.1:0-1351 GCF_042709275.1 Bacillus sp. LR_5
AAGGGGGAGATTTGTTTGACAAAGGTAGAACGTCTGCTTATCAACTATAAAACGCTGGAAGAATTCAAGAAATTCAAAGAATACGGCATTCAGGAGCTTTCAATGCTTGAAGAACTTCAGGATAATATTATTGAAAATGACAGCACCTCGCCTTTTTACGGGATTTATTTTGGCGATAAACTTGTAGCACGAATGAGTCTGTATCAAGTTAACGGCAAATCGAATCCCTATTTTGACAACCGCCAGGATTATTTGGAGCTGTGGAAGCTTGAGGTTCTTCCGGGCTACCAGAACAGGGGATACGGGAGAGCCTTGGTTGAATTTGCAAAATCATTCAAAATGCCGATCCGGACAAATCCGAGAATGAAATCAGCGGAATTTTGGAACAAAATGAACTTTAAAACTGTTAAGTATGATATGGCGAGGGACAAAGGGGAAAACCCGCTCATCTGGCATCCTGATATGGATCACGAAATGACACCAGGAGAGTCTGCATAGAAATCAAAACAACCGGCCTATTCTTACTATAGGGCCGGTTCATTTCAGGCGTTTCTTTATGTTTCTTGAGCCGCTTTTTTCATTCTTCCGTCTTCCTTCGAAACAACCATTTTTCTGGCCCGATCCATGATATCGATCAGTGCCTTGTAATCCTCTTCTGTCATCTCTAGCTGATTCCGCAATGTCTGATTTTCACTCCGCAAATCCTCAAGCTCTTTTTGCAGCGATTGGATTTGCTCCTTCAATTTTTCCCTTTCAAGCTGAAATTCTTGTGCAGACGGTGCTTCTTTGAATTGTTCGAGAAATTGAATGACATCCTGAATGGACAAATCTCGTTTTCCTTCTGACGATGCCGAGGCAGTCTGCTTCATGGAATTCGGCATATTGACCGAATGAACGCCGATTTGCTTTCTCAGTTCTTTCCTTTGCTTTTTTGCAAGCTCTATACCTGACTGGTATTGTTTTCTCACATACGAGTTCCACCTGAAACCACAGGCTGCCGCGGTTCTGGTCAGCGCCCTTCCAACCTCCTCAAAGGCTGAAAGCTGTGTTCCTCCCTCTCGAATATGACGAAGCACCACTTCTGCCAGCAGCAAATCCTCATCCTGAGTCCAAGCATCTTGTCTTGTAATGGTCAAATTCAATCTCCCTCCATGTCAGCTTATTTATCTCATACATATGCCGGTAATAGATTAGATAGACTATTTGCACTCACAAATTTTCCGCAAGCTGACAGGAAGAGAAAAAGAAAAAGCGCAGGGCTTTCACCCCGCGCTTTTCTTATTAGTTACTTTTTACATTTATGTCTTTGCCGTTGTATGATCCGCATGCTTTGCATACACGGTGAGACAAC
>NZ_JAVAXX010000589.1:0-1334 GCF_042709275.1 Bacillus sp. LR_5
CAGGCGCTTTTTACCTGCTTTTATGCCATGAGAGTATTATAGCTTTATCCTAAACTTAAAATTCTTTTTATTACATTAGGAATAACAAATGACCGTTTGATTTCTTTATTTATTTGAATAATGTCTTTTTGTGTTTTCCCATTCTCTTGCCAAGTAACTTCTACTGTATAATCATTATTCGTATTTGGTGGATCTGCCATTATCGCTACTGCTATTTCTTTTGCATTCTTAGGTTCATCTGTTGCATCACCTGATGCCTCAACAACACCATTTTCTTTAAACACAACCTCTTTTACTGAAAACTCAGAATCCCTTTTCCATGTAATATGAACCGCCCATAAGTCTTGCCTTGCCAGATCTATGTCTTTTTCAGGAGAATAGATAACACTCCATTTTCCATCTTTTGAATTCCCCTTCAATATAGGAGGTTGGTGGGTGCCAGCATAAATAAACCATGCTAAAAAGACTATCAGTGCAACAGAAACAATAATTGTTAAAATAAACTTACTTTTTTTCATTTTTAACTCCAATCTTAATATGTAATAAATGGGATGTAAGCTTATTTTACAACAATATGAATAATTAATCGATGCATCGTTTTATAAACTCAGAACTTAATCAGCCTGTATCTCTTTATATTCTGTACTTTCTTGATATTTCTTTTTAGATAATCATCTGAATGACCAGATAGTTGTAGAGTTCCACCTGATTTTCCGTATACAAACATTGTGTGAAAGTAAGTACTACGCCCTTTTTTCATAAACTGAACCACATCACCCGGTTTGGCATTTTTCACTACATCATTTACATTACTATAAGTTTTTACTGTTTGTGTTCTAGCCCAATAAGCTCCAAAATCAGATACTCTTACCCATGAAGTTGAGATTGCGCGCCCTTGCCTAAAGGCTTTTCCAATACCTTTACGATTGATAAAACTATACCAATATGAAGTAGTTGATGTTATCCAGAAAGGTTCAGCACTACTGTCTTGTTTTTCTTTTTTTCCACCTGCATAAAGGATTTGAGAAACATAGTTAGTGCAATCCCCACCACTTCCAGTGAAGTTGGCATAGTTTTTATTTCTGCCGTTATACCATTTCCTAGCATAAGCTTGTGCTTTTGAGACACTATATGAACTGCCCATTGCAGTAAACATATTTTTTGATTCTTCTTCGTGTTTTTGCGAGATCTGTTCGACTTGTTCTTCTTCTTCTTGTGATTCCCTTGCTACTTGTCCTATTGTTTTATCCTTAATATTATTTAAGTTAAAGGATTGTTTAGATTGATTGTTCTCATTTACGAAGTAAAAGTTTTGTTTTTCTTCCAAATAACTT
>NZ_JAVAXX010000059.1:0-28632 GCF_042709275.1 Bacillus sp. LR_5
CTGACTGAAGAGCTTGATTACCTGCTTTACTGGCATGAACTGATTTTGATGAGGTTTGTCGGCAAAATCAAGCCGCATGATGACGCGGATGAAGAAGGCATTCGATATAAGCAGCTTTTAACAAAGTCATTTTTAAAAAATCAGCAAAACACGGATGATGAGCTTATTGATTACAACATGCTCAATATTATGGCAAGTGCCGTAGAATACCGCGAGCAGCTCGAACATTTAGAAACACTCATCACAAGTTTTCAAACGTATCATCCGAAAGACTGCGAAATAGAAACAGAAGAGTAACCCGGTTAACCAGCCGGGTTTTTTATATACAAAAAAATCTTATATCCTTCGTTAAAAGGATATAAGATTGATGTTCAGCTCAAATTTTGAATGGTAAATAAGTGCTTGTATTGACTGTCATAGTCCATGAGTTCATCATGAGTTCCGATTTCGATGATTGTACCGTTTTCCATGACGACAATCTTATCCGCATGTGTGATCGTCGATAAACGGTGGGCGACAACAAAAGTTGTTCTGTCCTTCGCCAGTTTGTCCATCGCTTCTTGAATATAATGCTCACTTTCCAGATCAAGAGCTGATGTCGCTTCATCTAAAATAAGGAGCGGCGGATTTTTCAGAAATACCCGCGCGATTGAGATCCGCTGCTTTTGTCCGCCTGACAGCTTAACGCCTCTTTCTCCCACCCGGGTCTCATACCCTTCTGGAAAACTCATAATAAATTCATGGGCATTGGCAGCTTTGGCCGCTTTAATAATCTCTTCAAGGGTTGCATCAGGTTTGCCGATTGCGATATTTTCCCGAATCGTCTCACTGAATAAAAAGGTATCCTGAAGCACCATGCCAACCTGGTTGCGAAGGCTTCTCGCCTCATAATCGCGAATATCAGTTCCGTCAATCAGCAGTCTGCCGCTAGTCACATCATAAAATCTCGGGATCAGGCTGACGAGCGTTGATTTACCTCCTCCGCTCATGCCGACAAGAGCTACGGTTTCTCCTCTATTTACTTTTAAAGAGACATCATGGAGAATGTTTTCTTTTTCCTTTTCATATTGAAACGAAACGTTTTGAAATTCCACTCCTCCGCGGATCTGGTCAGCTTTAATGGCATTTGGTTTGTCAGTGAGTTCATATGGCTCGTCAATAAATTCAAACACCCTGTCCATTGATGCGATTGATTGTGTCAATGTTGTAGAGGAATTGATCAGCCTTCTCACAGGGTTGTACATTCTGTCAATATATCCGACAAACGCGACCATTGTTCCGACTGTCAGCGGTCCATTAATGACAAAATAGCCGGCACACGCAATGACGATGAGCGGCGCCAAATCTGTAATGGTATTAACGACCGCAAAGGTTTTGGCATTCCAATTCGTGTGGCTGATGGCTTTATCTAAGAAATGGCTGTTTTTCTCATTAAAATTAGCCTGTTCATGATCTTCTATCGCAAAGCTTCTGATGACCGGCATGCCTTGAATGCGCTCGTGCAAATGTCCCTGCACTTGAGCTAGCGCCTGCGATCGCTCCCTTGTCAGCTTTCTTAAACGGCCGTAAAAATACTTCACTGATATGCCGTATAATGGGAATAAAACGATAGAGATCAGCGTTAATTTAATGTCCAGTGTCAACATGATAGAGATCACAATCAAAATCGTCAGCATATCAAGCCAAATATTCATCAGGCCTGTGATGACAAAATCCTTTGTTTGTTCCACATCATTGATCACTCGGGAAATGACTTCCCCTGTTCTTGTATTCGCATAAAAACGAAGGCTCAATTTCTGTATATGGTCAAACAGCTTGGCTCTTATATCGTAGAGTACCTTGCTGGCTGTCCACTGGGCAAAATATTGCCTATAGTATTCAACAGGCGGGCGTAAAATTAAAAATAAGGCGAACATAATCGCCATAATGGTGAACAATGACGTTGTTTTGTCACTGGCCGTGCCGCCTCCTTGAATAATGTCGTCAACTACGTATTTCAGAAGCAATGGGAGAGCAAGCGGAATGGAGAATTTTACGATCCCGATTAACACTGTAACGAAAATTTGCTTCTTATAAGGTTTGACGAATTGCATGTAGCGTTTCATAACCCCCACGTTGATTCCCCCTCTCTCTTTACCATGATGTGTGTGAGCCCATGTGAAAAACCTGTTGTACCCCGCAACAGGTTTTTACGTAACCATTATTTTGTATAGCGCAAATACCGTTCATACCACATATCGACAAACTCGGGCGCAAACGGTCCCTGACGCTGGTGAATCCAATGGAGCAGCGTGTTTAAGTAGTCTCTTAAAATACTGTCGATTTCTTTTGGATAATTCATGGCTTTCCGATGATCATCATATTCGTCTTCATCGAGAATATTGTAGGTCATGTCAGGAAAAACCTTAACATCTAGGTCATAATCAATATATTTAATTGCTTCGCCATCATAGGCAAACGGAGAACTGATGTTGCAATAGTAATGGACCCCGTCTTCCCTCAGCATCCCGATGACATTAAACCATTGTCTTGCGTGAAAATAACAGATTGCGGGCTCTCTGGTTATCCATGTCCGGCCGTCTGATTCGGTTACCATCGTCCGGTCATTGGCCCCGATGACACACATTTCTGTACTTTTTAAGATTGTTGTCTCATTCCAAATTCTATGAATCAGCCCGTTATGCTTATAGCTGTGAATTTGAATGGTTTCTCCTTCCTTGGGATAACCCATATTTCTCCCCTACTTTCTATAAAGCCCTACAGTTAGTATGTCCAAATTTGCTTACCGACAACGTCTTTTACCTATTATAACGTTACAAATTGAAAAATGAAAATAAAAGAGCCATTCCGGCCGGGGAATGGCACATTCCTGCTCTACACAAAGGAAGACGGCTTTTCTGAGCTGCGATAAGAACGAATCACCTGCTCTGTCTGCTTTTGAAACATATCCTGTATATCGGCAAGATGTTTCCGTTTTACCGCAATTTCATCCTGAATACCGCGCAGCCTTGCATCCCTTTCCAAATGCCGGAGTTCTGCTTCAATTTGTTTGCAGCGGTCGAGCTCTGATTGGAGATCGAGAAGCTTATCCATCGTTTTCATCTGTTCGCTTACCAGCTTTTCAAATTCCGTCATCGGTTCCTCCTTCAGCCTGGTGAAAGTATAAACGTTTCCTCCTTTTATCATTTCGATCCCAATACAGCAAACCCTTTGACTCATTCTGTAGACCTTTCACAAGTTTTGTCGTTTTACAAACAAAAAAAAAAGCACTTCCACCCGAAGATGAAGTGCTTTTTTCTGTTTCAGTGATTAGCTGTTTTGTTGTTTGTTTTGTTCAGCAGATTGGTTTTGCTGTCTTACCTGCTGTGCGTCAGTTTCACTAGCGAATTCAGTGCCGAATTGACCTTGTTGGCCAGCAGCTGATTGCTGGTTTTGTTTTCTGACTTGCTGAGCGTTTGTTTCGCTAGCAAATTCAGTGCCGAATTGACCTTGACCAGCAGCTGATTGTTGGTTTTGTTTTCTAACTTGTTGTGCGTTTGTTTTGCTGAAATTGTTTGAGTTAGCCATTGTTATCACCTCCACGGTCATTAGAATGTGCAGGTGATCGTATAGCTATTCCTCTTTTTTAAAAATTTTTAAACGAGCAGTGAGCGTCCGCCGTCAACGATTATTGTCTGTCCGCGGATCATGTCAGCCTTGGAAGAGACTAGAAATTCAACAGTATCAACCATGTCTTTAATTTCGACCATGCGTCCTGCAGGCGTGTTTTGACGCGCATCCTCAAGCAGATCCTCTCTGTTCGGGAAGTGTTTGAGCGCATCTGTGTCAATCGCTCCGCCTGATACGGCATTGACGATAATTTGTTTTGATGAGAGCTCAACCGCAAGATAACGGGTTAAAGCCTCTAACGCCGCTTTTGATACACCAACCGTGGTGTAGTTTTCAAGGTAGCGGATCGAGCCTAATGAACTGATGCTGACGATATGCCCGCCTCCGTTCTTTTCCATTAGCTTGGCCGCTTCCTGAGCACAGAAAAGCAATGCTTTCGCATTAATGTTCATCGTCCAGTCCCAGTGAGTTTCTTCTAGTTCCATGACAGGTCTCAGAACGCCTGAAGCGGCATTATTAACAAAAACATCAAGTCTGCCGAACGTTTCATCAATTTGCTGAAACATTTCTTTGATTTTTGCCGGCTGTCCTACGTTTGCTTTTACAACAAGCACTTTGACGCCAAGCTTTTCGATTTCCTCCGCTGTTTCTAAAGCGGCTTTTTTGCTGCGTGCATAGTTAATAACAATGTTATAGCCGTTCTCCGCAAGTCTGATCGCGGCCGCTTTTCCGACACCGCGGCTGCTCCCTGTTACGAGTGCGCATTTATTTTGTTCCATTTTTCCTCATCTCCTTGTAGCGTATAGTTCTTTTATTTCCACAAACAATAATGGCAAGAACTTAAAAGGGGGTCTTCTGTTATGTATGTCGGACGTGATATGAGCGAATTAAACATGGTTTCCAAAGAAGATTGGAAAAACAGTGAACTCGCCTATTTTCATCATGCCTTTCAGCAAATTATGCCTTATTTGAACGAAGAAGGCCAATCAAAATACCGTGAATTAACGCAAGAAATTGAAGCGCGCGGCGGAATGAAGCGCAATGAAGCGGACTACAGCCACGGCACGCGCGTCTCCTACGATTAACAATTGTTTACGGAGCAGCCGAGTATGCGGCTGCTTCCACTGCCATCTTCCAGATTTTTTGATGTGATACCGGGAACGCAAATTGTTCGAGTTCTTCCTTCGTTACTTTTTTCAGCTCTGAGGTATCCGACACTTGTTTTACTTTACCGAAAAACACAGAAATATTCCATACCAGGTGGGTGAAAACGTGCTCAACTACACCTTGCAGATCACTGATATCAGCTTGTATCCCGCATTCGTTTTCTAAAAATGCAGTGAGCTGTTCACGCTCGGTTTTGATCCCTTTTTGTGTTTCAAGATTAGGGAATTCCCACAGGTTGGCGAGCAAACCTTTTGACGGCCGTTTGTGTATATACACTTGTCCATCTTCATCAGTCAGTACGATCGCGGCCATTGTTTTGATCCCGGGCTTTTTCTTTTTGCTTTTTACCGGAAGCTCCCGTTCAGTGCCTTCTTCAAATGCTGAGCAATGCTTCTGAACCGGGCATAGCAGGCATGAAGGTGATTTTGGCGTACAGATCAAGGCTCCAAGCTCCATCAGGCCTTGATTGAACTCTGAAGGCTTTTCTTTGGAAATAAATGCACGGACTGCGTCTTCAAAGATCGTTCTTGCTTTCGGTTTGGCGATATCATCCCAAATGGAAAGAATCCTGGACATGACACGCATTACATTTCCGTCAACCGCGGGAATCGGTTTATTATAGGCAATGCTCAGCACAGCTCCCTTTGTATAAGGGCCGACACCTTTTAAGCCGCCAAACTCTTTCTCTTCTGAAGGGACAATGCCGCCGTACTCCTGTTTCACTTCTTTTACCGCGCTTTGCAGGTTTCTGACTCGCGAATAATAGCCGAGCCCCTCCCATGCTTTCAGCACTTTTTCTTCATCAGCATCAGCGAGCGCTTCCACTGTCGGGAATTGTTCCACAAACCGCAGAAAGTAAGGAATCACTGTCTCTACTCTCGTTTGCTGCAGCATCACTTCAGATACCCACACTATATATGGATCTTGGTCCTCTCTCCACGGCAGAACGCGCTGCTCCCGTTCGAACCATGAAATTAAATCATCGCGAAATCGCTGTATGTCTTTTTGTTTTAATTTGTCTTCAAGTACATTCATATGTGTTTCTCCCCAGTCTTTCGCGCCCCGCTTTTCTTTAGACTGTTTTTTGTTGTACACTAAGGGCACAGTACGATAATATGTTACATTAAATAGAAGTAAAGAAAAAGCGGAAACATATGAGAACGATTGAATCGGGTTAAAAATTGGGTATATGAAAATGGGGAATATCTTACAAAAGTGAATGTGCAGGACAATCCTGCAAGGAGGTCACCTATGGATACGGGCACACATGTCGTCATGGGCATCGCACTTGGCGGTATTGCGACGCTTGACCCTGTTGTCGGATCAGATCCGGCAATGGCTCACGCTGTTATGATCGCAACGCTTGCGGGCTCTCAGGCTCCAGATATTGATACTGTGTTAAAGCTTAAAAATAATGCTGTTTATATAAGAAATCACAGAGGATTTACCCATTCAATTCCCGCCGTTTTGTTTTGGTCTATCATCATTCCGGCGATTCTGTATTTATTTTATCCGCAGGCCGATTTTCTGCACCTGTGGCTGTGGACACTGCTGGCAGTCGTGCTGCATGTCTTTGTTGATATATTCAACGCGTACGGAACACAGGCCATACGTCCGTTTTCGAAAAAATGGGTTGCGCTCGGGCTGATTAATACGTTTGATCCGTTTATTTTCATCAGCCATCTGGCGGCTATCGCGATTTGGTATGCGGGTGGCAGTCCCGGCATCACGTTTCTCAGCTTATATATCATATTGGCAGGCTATTATTTGGTGCGCCTGATCATGCAGCTGAGAATTAAACGGAAGCTTCATGAGATGATTCATGATGAGATCGAAAGCATTATTATTTCTCCGACGATGAAATTCAGGCAATGGCGGATCGCAGTTACGACAGCCCATGCTTTCTATGTAGGAAGAAGCATGGAAGGGCATGTAGTGATTCTGGATACGTTTAATCGGGTGCCTGTTCCTGAAACCGAAGTGATGCATGCGGCAAAGCAGGATGATAACATCGCGGCGTTTTTGTCATTTTCTCCGGTTTACCGGTGGGAAGTCGATACGTTTAAAGATCATTATGAGGTAAGATTTATTGACCTGCGTTATCGGAGCAAAGGCCATTATCCGTTTGTGGCCATCGTTCATATCGGCCATGATCTCACGATTCGCTCGTCCTATACGGGATGGATATTCAGCGAAGAAAAGCTTCAGAAAAAATTAAAGCTCGGCTCTATTTAGAGCCGGGCTTTTTTCTTCTTATATATAAAACAGCAAGCAGCAGACTGATGAGAGATATGAGCGCCGATATTTTGAAGTATGGCGGATAGTAGGCCAGCTCAATGTGATTGTCTCCCTTTTGCGCCTTGAAGCCTATGAATGCATAATCCGCTTTTTCGATCGTCTGTGTTTTCCCGTTAATCTTCAACTCCCAGCCTTTTTCATAGGGGATCGGAAGCATGATGTATTGATTTTTTGGAAGACGATACGCGAACGTCAGCTTATTTTTATCCCATTTCAGATTGTCATCTTTGTCTGTTTTATTTTGCAGCACAGCGCTCTTCAGCGTTTGGTAATTTTCTTCATAGAGCGCTATATTTTTAAGCTCATACGTTCCTTTCGGAAGCTTGATTGAAATATGGTCTGATTTAGGCACTCTGACTGTGATATCATTTACTCCCGTTTTGTAAATCGATTGGTTCGATTTCCTTGTTGTGACATAATCATTGACTCTTAACGTAAATCCTTTGTCTTTTGCTTTGCTTTTCAAATAAAAGCTGACATAGTAGTCTCCAGGAGAGGATGACGCCTGTTTCGGAGTGATGATCAGTTCTCCTCCGTTTTCTCCAGTTACGGTAAGCAGTCCGTTTTCATACTGGGCATGTTTTGCGGTGATATCGGACTTGGGAATCAGATTGGCCAGTTTTGGCGCCTGCTCCGTTTTCCCCGATGGATCTGCTAGTACAATTCCTTTCATCATCGCTTGTTCTTTCGCAAGAGCGGGCAATTTGTCCAGCTCGCTTTCACTGTAAATGGCATCGGCTGTTTTGACGAAAGGAAGCATGTATTGATTTTCATAAACCACGTAATGCTCTGATTCCAAATGCTTCTTGAAACCGTACGGGACGCTGGCTTCGTTTGTTTTTTCCGTCATATAATATTTGCCGTAAAGCAGGCTGTATAAATTCGCCCTGTCTCCCAATGACGCATAACGGCTGACGCTTTCTCTCCCCATATCGATGCTCAAATCATTCCAATAGAAAGTTAGCAGATGTTTGTTTAAAATGCTGGAATAAGCGCTGAATCCATTAAACCCGTAAATAATTGGCGTATTATTGCGAACCCCGTTCATCCAATCGATTCTCATGAGCGGATCATCGTCTTCCTTCTGCAAACGCCTGATGAGCTCAGATGATTCTTGCCCTTTGTATTCCTCACCCGTAAGATATGCTTTTGTCACACTGTCCAGCCCGCCGCCTTCTGAGAGTGCGTATTTTTGATAGGTGTTGGCAACAAACAGCGAAGAAAGAATGATCACACCGTACACAGCCACCTTTGCCCTTTTTTCCGCAAAAGCTGCAGCAAACAAGGCTGCGATTGTCAGGAATAAGAGCAATAGAATGCTTTCATTCGCAGGTTTCCATATATCCAGCTTATACCTTTGGATATGA
This sequence comes from Bacillus sp. LR_5, assembly GCF_042709275.1. Classification (NCBI taxonomy): domain Bacteria; kingdom Bacillati; phylum Bacillota; class Bacilli; order Caryophanales; family Bacillaceae; genus Bacillus; species Bacillus sp. LR_5. The sequence continues at coordinate 8,442 of NZ_JAVAXX010000059.1, forward strand.
TACAAGTAAAGAATCAGGGCAACAGCTATGGCCGGGAGCAGTTCTTTCCATTTCAGTTCAGACAGCTGTGACAGGCCTGCCGCAGCTGCTCCCGCAATGGTAAAGGCCAGAACATATTCAAACCGGTTTTGCGGGGCGGAAAAACCGTTAAATACGCTTGCCGCATACGGGCTGAAATGAAAAAGAATAAACAGCAGGCTCAATCCGGCAAAGAGACGAAACACGCGGTTTTTGTAAAAAGAAATAATAAATAAAAACAACAGAAAGGCTGCCGGCACAATAATGATCCGGCTCGAAAATAAGATATTATCATCGAAATTAAGCCACTCTATTTTCTGGCTGTACGGTGGGCGCAGGTTGTTTAAATAACCGTATACCACTGGCACAAACGCCGCCGCACTGATGCCAAAAGAAATGAGGCCTGAAATCAAAAACATTCTGCATTGAATCCATTTTTTCTCTTCATGCTTTTCCAGTCGGATCAGCCATCTGAACAGCACGTAGATCCCGATGAATATGAGGTTTATGTATGCAAAGTAAAAGTTGTTGATTAACGTCAGCGAGCACGCAATGATAAACCATGCCGGACGCCGCTCTCTGATGATTTTTTCTGCTCCGAGAACAAGCAGCGGAAGCCAAATCATTGTATCGGTAAAGAATTCCCAATACGCTTCGTGGCGGAAATAAATGATTGAGGCACCGTATAATACGGCCCCCGTAAACGACGCCGCTCTGTGTTTGAGAAGATAGTGAAAAACAGATGCGGCTGTAAAAATGATCAGACTTAGTTTGAAAATACTGATAAAAACAGCTGACTCCGCCCAAAAAAGCGTATCCGCTTCTCCGATCAGCTGGACGGCTTGAAGAAGCCAGACGGCGGCGGATACCACAAGAAAAAGAAAGGAAGCAGAAAAATAATAGCCGAGCTGACTGAACGTGCCGCCGCCGAGTCCGAATGAATAATTATAGAAAAAATTCCCGTGTGTATATTGGTCAAATAATAATTTTTTAAATACGATCATTTGCGCAAGTCCGTCACCCGGACCTGTCATATACCTGCCGTCCGTCCATTCTTTCACAAAAAAAGCGTTTGCCAGAACGGAAACCAGCAGACTGGCCGCATAGCTCATGACATATTTTCTTTTCATATAATTTCTCCAGTCTTGCTTTTAAGATGGTAGACAAGCAAAAAAAGCACTGCCAATGGCGCTTGGTGATTTCAGTGCATTTTTGTCAGACGCCGCATGCTTTTCAATTCGTTCGTTTCAGGCAGGTCTTTGTTCGGGATATTCGCTTCTTTAATTAAATAATGCGGGCGTTTTTTTGTTTCATAATAGATTCGGCCGATATATTCGCCTATAATTCCGAGACTTAACAGCTGGACCCCGCCGAGAAATAACACTGCTGAAATAATTGTGAAATATCCGGGTACAGAAATGCCGTTAGTCAGAATTTTAACGAATGTGGCAATGATATAAATGATGGAAAGCAGCAAGATGAAAATGCCGGTATAAAAGCATATTCTCAGCGGCTTATGGTTAAATGAAACGACGCCGTCCATTCCGTAGTTAAACAGACTGCTGAACGACCATTTGGATGTGCCGTTTTTTCGTTCGACATTTTCATAAAACACAATTTTCTGATCGAAGCCGATCCAGCAAAACAGACCTTTGGAGAATCGGTTGCCTTCGCTCAGCTTCAAAAGAGCGTTCACAGCTTGGCGGCTTAACAGCCGAAAGTCTCCGACACCGTCACGCAAATCAACCTCCACCGCTTTATTGATGAACTTGTAATAAAGAGATGACAGGAGGGAGCGGACAGGGCTGTCTCCTTTTCTGTTCCTTTGGGCAATGACTTGATCATAGCCTTCTTCATAGCCTTTGATAAATTCCTTCAGCAAATAGGTCGGATGCTGCAGATCGGCGTCCATTACAATAACCGCCTCGCCTTGAACATGTTCAAAGCCCGCAAGAATTGCGGCTTCTTTTCCGAAGTTCCGAGAAAAAGATATGTATTTTACCCGGCTGCATCCGGCTGCCAAGTCTTTGATCTGCTGAAGCGTGTCATCAACACTTCCGTCGTTTATGAAGAAAATTTCATAGTCATAATGAATGGTCTTGAATTCCTTTTTCAAAGATTCATGAATGAGTTTGACATTATACCCTTCATTGTAAGACGGGATAATAATTGAGATTAATCCTTGCTTCATTAAGGCACCTTCTTTTTTTATTCTATTTAAGTATTGCCTTAGGGGGAGTTGTAGACAAATCTTCAGTAAGGCTATTCCTTTTTTAAAAGTCGTTTAAACCTGTTTTTTGTTACATTTTATGGTGACATTCATCATTTTTATTTTGTCATGTTTAAAACGGACTATGAAAAAAACGCACAGAAAAAGTCTGCCATTATGACAGACGGATGGAGAGAAATTCTGACTTATTGTTTTTTAAGGTATTCCAGAATAAGCTGATTGACGATGGCCGGTTTTTCGTGGTTAATCCAATGGGAAGCTTCATCAACAAAAATGAGATGTCCATTCGGGCAATGCCTTTCCGTCTCTTTCGCAAGCTTTCTGCTTAAAAAGCGGTCTTCCATTCCCCAGATCATCCGGTAAGGTGCTGTTTCGTAAGCGGTTTTCTCTGAAAGGCTTCCTTTTCTGAGGGCTCTATACCAGTTCAGCATAGCTGTCAGCGCACCGGGCTGTTTCCACGCTTCTTTGTAATTGCTGACATCCTCTGACGTAAAAAGCTCAGGACGGGTCGATAATCCAATCGCTTTGTCTAATGTTTCGTAATCATTTTCCTTTAGTGATGCCTCCGGTATGTCGGGTAGCTGGAAGAAGGCGATATACGAGCTTTTCAGCCATTGCGGCGGATAAATCGGCGTTACGGTTTTCATGATGTGTGGGTGCGGGATATTGATGGCAATTAACTTTTCTAGATATTCCGGGCGCGTGGAAGCCAGATGCCATGCGACAGCTCCTCCCCAGTCATGCCCGATGACAATTGCTTTTTCATCTGTGAATTGGGAAATAAGCCCGATGATATCATCTCTTAATGTGTCAATCCGATATGAATCAATTCCGTCCGGTTTGTCACTGAGATTGTAGCCCCGCTGATCGGGAGCAATGACCCGGTAACCCGCATCGGCGAGCGGTTTGATTTGATTTTTCCAGCCGTACCAAAACTCTGGAAATCCATGGAGCAGGACAATTAACTGGCCGTCCTCCGGCCCTGCGGCCGCAACGTGGAGCGTGATTCCGTTTGTTTTGACAAACTGGCATTTAACTCCGTCCACTTCTATCTCCTCCTTGACTGTACGTCATGTTTTTCAGCCTTTTCTCCGTTAGCATAAACGTAATGACACAGGCGGCAAGCAGCAGGATAAGCTGAAGAATGATCAAGTTTGATCTCAGCAGCAACCCCATTCCCGCAATCACCAGGCCTGACAGGATCATCAATGATGCACTGTAACGGTTCGCTTCATCCCATAATCTTTGACCTGACATTGAACGTCTCGTTCTGTATCCGTACACACTGTTGATGGATTCGGGAGGAAACAGTTTGATCAGTATACCCGCAATGATCATAAGCCCTCCGCCGACTAAACCAGCCATATCATCATCTCCTTTCTCATTGTTACGTGCAGAAAGAAGAAATGTTTCATACATAGGCAAAAAGACAAGCCTCAGCCTGCCTTATTTATCGTATTTGTAAGTCCTTTGACTGAATATATCCCTTGACTCCGCCATAATCAACGAAAGCCCATGTGAAGTCAAATCCGCCGTTTTCACTGAATCCCCATCCAAGTAATGTCACCTCTGTTCCGGATGAGAGCTGTTTTGCTTTTCCGTTTTCAGGTGTCGGTGCATAGAAGGCTGTCTGTTTCGCTGTTTTCGCTTGGCTTGCGGTTTTCATTAAGAAGTGTGTTGAAATATATGCTTTTTTTCCTTTGAATTGAATTTGAGCCCAATCGGCATTTGCGAAACCATTGACTGTGACTTTTTGTTCTGATGATAAAGTGCCAAGAATTTTGCCTTTATGATTTGGCTCGGTCCGTACATTCAGCTTTCCTGCTTTTATGATGTAAGAATCGGATGATGGCATGCTGACAGATATGTCGTGAAGGGGCGCAGCTTGTGCTGCGGGAGCGGAATAAAGTGCTGTCAAACTCAGTCCTGCGACAGCTGTTAAAGCGAGCATTACTTGTTTCTTTTTCATATAAAGCTCCTCCTCGCATTTGACAAGATATAAGTGGTATTCCCTGATTGACCGGCGGGCGAAACACGTTTTGTTTATTTTTCTGCCTGTTAAGGTAATTTTAAGGAAATGAAAACCTGCCGGATGATAACGGCAGGTTTTTTAATGCAAAAGGCCTCTGCTTTGGTTTAAGTAATCATTTACGTCGTCACGGGAGCTTTGGAAAAGGTGGAGCTGGCCGCCATAGTTTTCGATCCATTGTGTGACGATTTTCTCTGTCATTTTTTCACCCTGATAGGCGTGTCCGGCTTTTGCATAAGTTGCTTCGAAATCGCTCCATAATAATTCCACCCATGATTTTGCCTGTATATAGCTAATCATATCGTTCTTTTCCAGAAGCAGATTTGTCAGTTTCTCAATATACGTATCCATGTATGCAGTCTCCTTTCTTCAGGAAATAAATGACGCTTTAAAACGTGCTGTTCTCCATATACTAACCTTACGTCTTCATTTGGAAAGACGCAACTTTTTGATCTCGAACCTAGGGGGAAATGACATGGTCCGGAATAAAGAAAAAGGATTTCCTTACGAAAACGAAAATAAATTTCAGGGTGAACCGAGAGCAAAGGACGACTATGCTTCAAAGCGTGCTGACGGATCAATCAATCAGCATCCTCAAGAAAGAATGAGAGCCTCCGGCAAACGGTAAAGAAGAACAGCTGCATGCGCTGCAGCTGTTTTTTACCCTTTATTGACTTGATACTCATAGACGCTCTTCTTTTCAGATAAATGTGCGAAGGTAGAAAGCACGAGCCCGCATGCCGTCATAAGCGCTCCTCCAGCGAACAGCCAGGAATAAGAGCCTGTTCCGCTTAAAATCATTCCGCCGATCCACGCACCTAGCGCATTAGCAAGGTTAAATGCTGATACGCTGACAGCGGCGGCAATAGTTGTGCCGCTCTCAGATGAGGAAATGACCTTCGTTTGCAGCAGAGGCGGTGTGCCAAATGCACATGCTCCAAATAAGAACGTTGCAACAATGGCTGCAGCCGGGTAAATGGAGATGTAAGGAAATACGGCCAGCACACCGATCAAACCGATCATCACGCCGATCATCGTTCGAGTCAGCAAAGGAAGCGGCACTTTTCCCGCAAAGAAATTCCCTGCAACGCCTCCCAATCCGTACGCAAAGAGAGCGCCTGTAATACCGACCGTGCCGAATCCGGCTGAATGTCTCAAAATCGGTTCGATAAAGGTGTAGGCGATAAAGACGCCGGAATAGCCTAAAATCGTAATCGCGAAGGAGTACAGCACTTGTTTGTGTTTAAATACCCCCCACTCATTCATAAGCTTTGGGATCACTTTTGGTTTTCTGTTCGGCACAGCAGCCATGAGGCCTAAGAATCCGATGACACCAAGGGCCGTAATGATGGAAAACACAGCTCTCCAATTCAGGACATCTCCTAGAAAAGAACCGAATGGAACACCAAGCATTAGAGCTACTGTCAGCCCGCCGTTCATAGACGCTGCCGCTGCCGCTCGTTTCTCTGGCGGAACCATTTCACTGGCAAATACCATGGCGATCGCAAAGAAAGCGCCGTGAATGGATGCAGATAAAATTCTTGAGACAGCCAATACTGCAAAATTCGGCGCCAGCGCGCTCATCAGGTTGGAAAGGATAAAAATCGCCATCAGCCCAAGCAGCACAGGCTTTCTCGGGAGCTTGACGGAAATGATGGTGACAATCGGGCCAGTCAAACAGACGCTTGCCGCATAGGCCGTGACAAGAAGCCCTGCAGATGAAACCTGTATATGAAAGTCATTGGCAATCGACGTCAAAATACCCATCACTGCGTATTCTGTGTATCCGATTGAAAATGTACAAATCATAAGAACAAATATAATAAATTTTACAGATGGGTTTTTGATACTCAACGTCATCGCCTCCTTCGATTTTAAAAAACAACGAGTTTCATCTTAAAAGATTTTTGGAGTGAATTCAATGATTTTTTCTTTAAGATTTCGTGTAAATGTGCTGCACATAAAAAGAGGCTGATATTCAGCCTCCTTGTTACGCTTATTTCTTTTCTTGCAATACTGAGATTGGCAGCGCTTCCTCTTGTTGTGGGGACGAAGTTCTGTATCCCCATGCGAAAACGCCATTTAAATAGCTGATGGTAAACTCGTCTTCAGAGTCTTCCACACGATACGTTTCTCCCGGTGTGAAATCTTCCGGGTTCAGCAAATATGCTTTTGCCATCGTAATTTTCCGTTCGAGCACTGCCAGTTCGTTTATGATTCCATGCTGTTCGGCTTTTCTTGCTTTTTCTGAAAGTGATGCGATTTCGGTATTGAGTTCGTGCGGTGTCATTTGACTGTATCGTTTCTCCATTTTTTTCAGCTACTCCTCTTCCTGCAGAAATTGCTCGATTAAATCGAGTGAGAATCCTTTACGGAATAAAAATTGTTTGACCTTCATGGCGCTTTCATATGAGCCGTCATAGCGGTATTTTCTAAACGCTTTTTCCGCGTGAAGGCGCAGCGCTTCTTTCTCTGTGTCTTCATCATTTTCATATTCAATCTGCTCCAGCGCCGCGCTGATGACATCAAATGAGAAGCCCTTGCGCTGCAGCTGCATTTGGGCGCGCTGTTTGAGTTCTTTTGTTGAAAGTTTTTTATCCTTTTTGAGAAGCTTTTCAACATGCTTGACCGCTTCTCTCGTCTGATCTTCAAAGGAAAAGGAACTCAGCGCCTCCTTAATTGTATCGTCGCCGATTCCCTTCGCTCTCAGCTCTCTGAACAAAACGTCAGGACCTTTTCCATTCGTTTTTTTGTGGGTGCTGACATAGGCTACGGCAAATTCCTGGTCGTTTAAGTATTTATAGTCGTTCAGCTTATGGATGACTTCCGCTATGACAGGGGCCGGGGTTTCTTTTTTCTTTAAATAGTCCTCTACCTCTTTCGTTGACCTCATTCGGTAGGATAAAAATTCAAGCGCACGGTTGAAGCCTTTTTTCACTTCATCACCGTATTGAATCTCAATGATGTCAAGGTCATCAAGTTCTTTTCCCTTTTTAAGCTCAAATTTCACAAGTACGTCCGCGTCTACACTGAAAGCGTATTTTTCATCGAGAAAGATATTGAAGCGTTCCGTATTCTTTTTTTGCGTTGAAATTTTTGTGATAAATGGCATCTTAATCTCCCTTCTCAGCCCTGAAACGCGTTTTCTTTTATTAAAATGAGGTACAGTATATTTATTAGAACGATGAGGAGAGATGTTCATGAATATAGCAATGACGGGCGGAACCGGTTTTCTCGGCCAGCATCTGACGGGCGTTCTTACCCGTCAGGGACACCATGTTTATATTTTATCAAGAAACGCAAGGGAAACTGAACAAAAAAATATCACATATGTCCAATGGCTGACGGAAGGAGCTGCGCCGGAGCAGGAACTTCCTCATATTGATGTCTGGGTAAATCTTGCAGGAAAATCGATTTTTGGCCGCTGGACAGAAAAAACGAAGCAGCACATTCTCTCCAGCCGTATCAATGCGACGCGTGAAGTCCAGCGGCTTATTGATAAACAGCAGGAAAAACCGAAGACGATGATCCAAGCCAGTGCCGTGGGCATTTACGGCACTAGTCTTGAGAAAACCTTCACAGAGGATTCTGCAACGTCAGATGAGGATTTTCTCAGCCATACTGCACATTTGTGGGAAAAGGAAGGACAGAAAATTGAGGCGATGGGCATCCGGACAGTTTATGCGAGATTTGGCGTGATGCTTGGGGAAAAAGGCGCTCTCCCGCTCATCGTTCTTCCCTATAAGCTTCTGGCCGGCGGAACGATCGGAACGGGCAGACAGTGGCTGTCATGGATTCACGTCGAGGACGCTGCCCAGCTGATCTTATATGCGATCGAAAACACCGGCATCTCAGGACCCATGAATGTCACTGCGCCCAATCCCGTGGAAATGAAACAATTCGGAAAAACGATTGCACGGGTGAAGCATCGCCCGTACTGGCTCCCTGTCCCGGAATTCTTTTTATCTAAAGCATTGGGTGAAATGAGTCTTCTGATTGTGAAAGGACAGCGCGCTCTGCCTAAAAAAGCGATGATCTCTGGATTTCGTTTTACATATTCGGACCTTGAATTTGCACTCTCACAGCTGATAACGGTCCGAAAGACTGTATAAAAACGGAAGGAAGCGTCAACCTTAAGAATAACATGGTTGAAGGAGGTCCTTTTTTATGGAAAAGAAGAGGGAGAAGCATCAGCAAGGCGCCAACCTGAAGAAAATGCAAGAAGTTCTTTATTCAGGCGAATTTAAAAAAGCGGAAAAAGCTGCTAAGCGGAAATAGGAATACATAGCCCCTTTATGCCAGATACTATGTTTGTTTGATATCACTTTTTAGGGGGAATTTGATATGGGCAGAAATCATATCCACAAAAACCGTGATAAAAACAAACAAAAGCTTCCTCAAGTTCCCGACGCATTAAAAAGGGAAACTGACGGCGTTTACGAAGAATATTCAAGCGAGCTTGCTGATGCGGATGACCGCGAAGCGCAAGAGCGTGCAAAAGCAGCAGACAACAGAGCGAAAAAGAAAAATCGTTAATGAAAAACCCCCTTGTCTCCGTTTGAGACAGGGGGTTTTTTACATGTCGGTGAACCGTTCACGGATCGGCGTGCGTTTTTTCACTTCTGGTGCTTCGTCAGGATAGCCCGTTTGTATGATGGCGGCGAATCGTTCATTATCCTGTAAACCAAAGGCCTGATGCACTTCTTTGTCGTAAAGGATTTTTCCGCTTTTCCAAACCATGCCGATTCCTTTTTCCCAGGCAAGAAGCTGAAGATTTTGGATCAATGAGCTGGTTGCCGCAAAATCATCGTCTCGCGCTCTTTCGTTTTCATCTTCTTGAAACACGACGAGCAGAAATCCGGGGACGCGTCCAAGTGTGTTTTTGAAATTTTGAAGCTTTTCCTCTGTCATATCCGGCTTGGATTTCTTAGAGAATGCTGCAAATGTGTTGATCAGGTTTGTTTTTCCTGTTTCACTGGAAACGTAAATAAATCTCCATGGCTCTGTCACTCTGTGATTTGGCGCATATTTTGCCGTTTCAAGCATGTCAAGAATGACTGCTGAAGGCACTGGCTCTTGTTTAAATTTTCGAATCGATCTTCTGCTGCGTATGATGTCCCGCAGTGCTGAATGTTGATCTATCTGTTCGGATTGAGGCATACCATCTCACCTTCCTAAGCAATTGAAAATGATTATCATTCATAATGATAACGGAAAGTGTATCTTTTTGTAAACCATCATCTGTATTAGATTTTAAGAATACGGGTTTCTGAGTATACAGCCGTTCCTGTCATGTTCACTTTCACATGATCGCCTTCTTCGTTAATTTCGATTTCCACTTTTCCGTCTTTCCCGATTTCCTGCCCTTGTTCAATGATAAATTCACGCTGCTTGGTATTGCCGTACTGTTTCATATAAGCCCCCATCACACCGGATGCTGTGCCCGTCACAGGGTCTTCTATCGTTCCTGAATATGGGGATGAAAAGTGGCGCCCATGCAGGTCGCTGTCAGGATGAACGGTTTCAAAGGTAAACGGGTGGACTGAAGCCTTTGGCAGATCTACTAACACTTCCGGAAATTGTTTGTTATCGGGCACCATTTTTTTGGAGGCCTCTAATGATGCAAGCGGAATGATGGCTGTCCATATGCCAGTGCTGCCAAATACAATCGGAAGGTCCTCATGAAAATCCTCTTCCGTGATTCCCAATGCGGCCGCAAGTTTTTTCCGATTGCCTGTAAATGGTTTGAATTGCGGAGAAGCCTGTTCAAGCGTGATATGAATGCGGCCGTCTTTTTCAGAAATCTTCACAGGCAGGATACCGGCTTTTGTCTGGATGCTGTACGTTTTATCGCTCTCCAGCATTCCTTTTTCACATAATGCGTAAAGAGAAGCAACTGTTGCATGACCGCACAAATTCATTTCGTGTCCAGGGGTAAAGTAACGGAGTTCAAGATCAGCCGACTCGCTTTTCCGGATAAAGGAGGTTTCTGAATATCCAGCACGCTCAGCTATGATCTGCATCTCTTCTTCAGTATAATCGTCTCCATGCAATACGACACCTGCGGGGTTTCCTTTGTCGGGACTGCTTGTAAATGCTTCATATTTTAATACCTCTATTTCTTTCACTTGTCTGCCGCCCTTTCTTTATCAATGTCTCTGTCAGTATAGCAAAAATGATTATGAATTTTCAGTTATTAACAAAAAACCCATTTTCTTTTTTAGAAAATGGGAGTAACAATCAAGAGTTTCTCGTTTTATAGAGCAAATAAATAAAATAAGGTGCGCCGATAGCTGCTGTAAAGACGCCAGCGGGCACTTCCACCGGAGCAAATAAGGTTCTGCCGACGATGTCAGCTGTTAAGACGAGCAATGCCCCGATGAGCGCCGACGCTGGGAGCAGCGCTCCATAAGACGAGCCGACGAGGCGCCTTGCAATGTGGGGCGCCATCAGCCCGACAAAACCGATTGTGCCGGCAACCGAAACCGCACAGCCCGTAAGAGCCGTACTCAAAAGGAGCAAGAAAAAACGATTTCGCTGCACGGCACTTCCCGCACCCGCCGCAATATCTTCGCCCAGTACCTGTATATTCATATTTTTTAGCGCGATAAAACAAGTAAATAAGAGAATGACAGATAAGATAATAGCTATTTTTACATGCTGCCAGTTTGACCCATAAACTGACCCTGTAATATACACATTGGCTTGTGACGCTCTGTAAATTGGGCCTTTAATCATCAGCAGGGTAGTCAGCGCCTGCGCCGACATTGAAAATCCGATCCCGATAAGCACCAGCCGAAACGTGGAGGCGCCATTTTTGTATGCCAGTAAATAGACGATGAGTCCAACAGCTGAGGCGCCGATAAATGCGGCCGCCGGAAGCCATGACAGGCTGATCGTAAGTGAACTGCTGCGGTCTGAGAAGAACATCATCAAAAGCACGACTGCTACCGCCGCTCCTCCCGTTATTCCGATAATATCCGGAGATGCGAGAGGGTTTCTGACGAGCCCCTGCAATATCGCGCCTGCCGCCGCCAGGCAGACGCCGGCGCATAAAGCGGTCAAAATCCTTGGCATACGGAATGACATGATCATCAGCTCATCCAGCTTTGAACCTGCACCAAAGAATGTTTTTGCTACATCCCAGGGAGGAATAAACCGTTGTCCGAGACCGGCGCTAATCACCAGTACGACCGCTGTTAATCCCAGTAAAACAAAAAAGACGATCCATGCTTTCTTTTCAGCAGCGGTAATGCCAAAACGAAGTTTCATAGTTTTGCCCCCCTTCTTGCGATGTACACAAACACAGGCATACCGATGATGGCTGTCATGACCCCGACAGGAACTTCCTGAGGCATAATGATATATCGCGCCCCGATATCCGCAGCTACAAGCAAAATCGCACCCAAAACAGCGGAAAACGGCAGAACCCAACAATAATCATTACCGACGATAAATCGGGCAAAATGCGGAATAATGATGCCAATAAATGAAATCGGCCCGGCAATGGCGACAGCAGATCCGGCAAGCAAGACAACACAAAGCGCCATCACAAATTTCAGCAGGCCCGTTTTTTGGCCGAGTCCTTTTGCCACATCTTCTCCCATAACGAGGAGATTGATTTTTTGGCCAAGAAAGAAACTGACCAAAAGCGATGCGGCTGCATATGGGAGCATTGTCATCAGCAGATCCAGACTCCTGCCCTGCACAGAGCCGGTCAGCCAAAAAAGCACTTGAGCAAGCTCGAGTTCATTGACAGAAAGCAAGCCTTGTGTCAGAGAAGAAAACATGGCCGCCATGGCAGCTCCCGCCAGCGTCAGTTTGATTGGCGTCAGCCCTTCCCTTCCCAGAGAGCCTGCGGCATAGACGATCGCGGCAGTAAATGTTGCCCCGAGAAACGAGCTCCATACCAGTGCCTGAGTTGATTGAATATGCAGAAAAAATGAGCCGGCAACAATAAAAAAGCCGGCACCGGCGTTAATACCGAAAATGCCTGGTGACGCAAGCGGATTTTTTGTGAGCGCCTGCATGAGAGCGCCCGCGGTTGCAAGCGAGGCGCCGACAACTGTGGCAACCAAAGCACGCGGAAGCCTGACGTCTTTGATGATGACATGCTCATTTGTTCCGTTGAAGGAAGTAAACGCCTGATAGACCTGTCCCCATGACGTACCTGTATAGCCGTAAACGATGCTTGCGCAAACAGCCGCCAGTAAAATCAAAATCAGACATACTAACACAATCCATTTTGAAGATGCCTTTTTGCAGATCATGATCTAATTCTCCTAGTTATTTACTATGTAATCTTTGTTTTTGAGAATAATCCTTAATTAGGGATTGACACTCTTAACACTGCTTATTATGATCTAAATGATAATGAATTTCAATATCGGGAGGAAAAAGATGAAAAAGCATATCAGCATGCTATTCGTATTTTTAATGGCCGTTACGGTGCTTTCTGCCTGTAATAGTTCAGAAAGTTCAAGCAACAACGCGGGATCAAGCAGCAAAACCAGAACGGTTAAACATGCAATGGGGACATCAGACAACATTCCCGCCAATCCAAAACGGATTGTGGTTTTAACAAACGAAGGAACAGAGGCGCTCTTAGCGCTTGGCATTAAGCCGGTTGGAGCCGTAAAATCATGGAAGGGCGACCCGTGGTATGACTATCTGAAAGATGACATGAAAGGTGTTAAAAACGTCGGTCTTGAAACGGAACCGAATGTGGAAGCTATCGCAGAACTAAAGCCTGACTTGATTATTGGCAACAAAGTACGCCAGGAAAAAATTTATGATCAGCTTCATGCGATTGCGCCAACCGTTTTCGCTGAATCTTTGGCTGGGAACTGGAAAGATAATCTGACTCTATACGCCAACGCGGTAAATAAGGCGGACAAAGGCAAGGAAGTCATTGCTGATTTTGATAAACGCGTTTCTGATTTGAAAGGCAAGCTTGGCGACCAGACTAACAAAACAGTTTCTGTCGTACGCTTTTTATCCGGCGAGTCAAGAATCTATTATACCGATTCATTCTCGGGGATTATTTTAGACCAGCTTGGCTTCAAACGCCCTGAAAAACAAGTGGAGCTGTTCAAGAAACAGAAGGACCAATTTACGTTCTCAACTGACAGTAAAGAGTCCATTCCTGATATGGATGCCGATGTGCTTTTTTATTTCACATATAAAGCCGATAATGCAAAAGAAAATGAAAAATGGGCAAATCAGTGGACAAGCAGTTCATTATGGAAAAACCTGAAGGCCGTGAAATCAGGTAACGCCCATGAAGTCGATGACGTCGTATGGACAACCGCAGGCGGAATTAAAGCCGCAAACTATCTGCTTGATGATATTGAAACCTATTTCTTAAAAACGAAATAAAAAAAGACTCCGTCTGGTTAGACGGAGTCTTTTTTTATTTTACCGATCAGCCGCGTGACGAGGAACATGGTGACGGAAAGAGATCTGTTTTTCCGGTACGCCAAGTATTTTCCGCGCCATTCCGGTTTGTATTTTTCTTTAAAGGCCCTGAGCCCGCTGAAGCTGTACATGTATCTGACATTATTAAAAATGACAGCGGCAAATCGTTCTGACCAGAAGGATGTAAAGGCGGTGCCGACATTGGCCAAGGGCGCCATTCCCATGTTAAACGACGTGCAGCCTTCCTCCTTCGCCCATAAAAACATGCGGATGAATAATGCGTCCATAATGCCGTTCGGGGCGTCGTCGCGGTAGCGCATCAGATCGACCGATATCTCTCCTTCCTGATACATCGGCATGACATTTGCAAATGCAACGATCTCTCCTTCTGCATTTTTCATGTAGGCAATCGGCGCTTTCTGTAAATATGAGGGATCAAAAAATCCGAGCGAGAATCCCTTCTCCTTTTTCGAGCCGAGCCATTCATCTGAGATTTGTTTCAGTTCCTCCAAAAACGCATCAGAAAATGGGGGATGATCCACATGGAAGGTATATTCCTCCCGCTCAAATCGGTTATTGATTGCCCGAAGGCCGGCTTTTTTCTTCCCTGTCAGGGTAAACGTGTTTAAATCCACATAGGCTTCCTCGCCCAGCTTAAAGAAGTTATAGCCAAAATCGTGATACAGCGCCATGTCCTCTCGTTCAATTTGATAGAACAGAACACTGAATCCCTTCTGATGCGCTTCATTCAGAAATTCTTCCAGCACAAGCGGGAACGATTCTCTTTGGCCTGACGGATCGCCGAGCACGACCAGCCTTCTGGCGATTTTTCCAAACAGAAGAAGTGCATTTCCGTCACTTGAAAAATAAAACCGCTTATCTCCAAGATAGCCGAGATGGCTCAGCGCGTTGCCGCCTTTTTCATTTAAAAACGCAGCAAGGCGTTCGGGATCAGCTTTTTCCCCGATTGGTTTTGTCTTCTTATGATAAACCATTGTAAATATGAAGAAGAACAGCGGCACGATGATAATCGCCATGATCGTCGCATGCGTGATATGAGAATCGCTGTGGACGAAATATTCGTGGCGCAACACCTTCTTCATCCGGTCCCAAATAAAGCCCGCGATCAGATTGTAGTTAAAGAGTGCCACGGTAAACAGCGCCACAGCAAATATCAATTGGCCCAGCGTATAGGATGCCTGTTCTCGGACAAATTGTTTTTTCAAAAGCACTAGCAATACGATAATCATCGGCAGAACGAATATCGCACTGATGTTAAGTCCTTTTAAAAAGCTGAACACAAAGCCGCCGACAAGCGCTGTAATGGCCATCGTATAGGAGCGTTTTGTCCGTTTATAAAGCTCGATCGGCAAAATCAGCAGAATGAGCGCTGAGCTTAAGGACAGGCCGTTGAACAGCAAAAGCGCTGGGCGCGGAATGTGCGGTATAACGGTCAGCCTGTCAATCGGCAGGGATACTGAAGCCAGGACAACCAGGCCTGCAACGAACACAATAAGCGAAAGTGAACCTTGCAAAATTTTCACTAATATCGCCCGCTGTACGATAAGCAAAACGTTTGTCGTCTCAATTGCCGGTGCGATACGCGGGTTCGTTTCGAGCCGTTTCATTGTATTTTCGGTCAGATCGCCGGCAGCAAAGAACAGTCCCAAAACGAATGGGATAAATGAATAGACGAGCCTGTATAAAACAATAGAAGTAACAATAGCCTCCTGATGATAGCCAAGCTGCTCCATCCCGAGCAAAAACAAAAGGTCAAACGAGCCGAAGCCGCCCGGCACGAGGCTGATCATTCCTCCGATCGCCGCAATGACGAACACTCCGAACACATACCTGATATCAGCATGAATGCCCATAGCGAACAATGACAGATAGATGACGATTCCAGCCATAAGCCATTCGGCAACGGAAGCGCCGATATAAGCGAAAATCGGATTTTTCACTTTATCCGCATTCTCTTCGTCTCCGCCTTTGCGGCTTTTTATTTTGGCCACCGCCAAAGATACCGGCAAAATCAGTGCGAAACCGATAACGACTGCCCACAGCCAAGGCTTTTCATTAATCACTTCATCCACTGGCAGCACTCGTGCGGCGACGAAAATGCTGAAAACTGATAATCCGAGCAGCATAGATGATGTAAGCCAGGCGATTCCTTTGACGAGCGCCTTATGGTCTTTCGTATGCTCTTTATAAAACATCATTCTTAACCCGACTCCGGCTAATCCGCCGAATCCGAGGACGTTATTAAATGAATTGGCGATCCAGGAAACCCTGAATACCTTTCCGTTTGTGATCGATAGGCGCAGTGAGTATTTCAGGACGTAATCATACAGCGACATGGCTGCAACAGCCAGCAAGCCGATCAATACAAGGATGAATAAGTCCGTTCGCTCAAGCCCGTTGATGACCATGAGCGTGCGTTTGAATGACAGATTTGTCAGTTCTTTTTTCGATTGATAAATAACAAATAATAAAACAGCAATAGGAAAAACGATTTTTAAAATTGATAAAGCATTCTTTTTAATCAGCAATGGTCTCTCCAATCATAATCTAGTTCGATCTTCTCCCCCAATAATCTCCAACTCATTATACACTACCGTTATTTTTCGGACAAAGTCCCGCATGCGGTTTCTGCTCACTTTCTTTCAGGAGTGAAAATCGAGTAATATGGTAAGAGGAGTGAATGATGAGGAAGTGATGAAATGGAATACAATCTACATGATACAACGGTATTAAACGAAGACATTCTTTCATCTGAGGAACGGGAAATATGGGTGCTCTATATGAAAGTACTAACCTCTGCCGGTCTCGGTGATGTGTCCGAGTGGATGAAGCTTGATATGAGCATGCCTCAAATGAAAGTGCTAATGCTATTAAACAACCATGGAACACTGAAGGTCAGCGACATTGCAGAAAAAATGGGGGCTTCCCTGTCCAATACAACAGGACTGCTTGACCGCCTTGAGAAGTCAGGGTTTGTCAAACGCTCACATTCTGAAGAGGACCGCCGTTCAGTCGTTGTTCAGTTGACGGAGAATGCAAAAAATATTTTTCGGGGGCTTTATGAAAAGGGCCATCTGAAACTGAAGCGTTCATTGGAGCTGCTGTCCCCTGAAGAAAAGCAGGCTGTTTCCGAAGGGCTGTCTATCCTTTCAAGAGCATTAGAGAAAGCGAAAAATGAATAAAATCTGTAAGTCTGTCATCCGCAAAGCGCGGTGGCAGGCTTTTTTTATTTGACATTTAGTTCACTTAAAATGAATAATATATTTGAAGTGAACTAAAAAGGGGTTGATGAATATGTCTGAAGCATTGACAGAGCAGAAAAGCCAAAAGTGGGCGATCAGCCTGTTTACGATTGGTGTGTTTATGGCTGCGCTGGATAACGGAATTATTTCTGCTGCTTTAACAACGATAAACGAGTCGTTTGTCGTTTCTCCTTCCTGGGGATCATGGGGCATTACCCTTTATACGCTTGGCCTAAGCGTCAGTGTGCCGATCGTCGGAAAGCTTTCCGATCGCTACGGCAGAAAGAAACTTTTCCTGATTGAGGTTTGCCTGTTCGGACTTGGTTCTTTGCTTGTTGCTTTGAGCCAAAGCTTCCCGCTCTTTCTGATCTCACGGCTGATTCAGGCGCTTGGGGGCGGCGGGATTTTCATTATCGGCAGCTCTCACATTCTCGCTACCCTTCCAAAGGAAAAACAGGGAAAAGCACTCGGGCTGCTTGGCGCGATGAACGGGATGGCCGCTGTGCTCGGACCGAATATCGGAAGCTTTCTCCTTGATTGGACCGGTTCTTGGCATTGGCTGTTTTTAATTAATTTGCCGATTGCGGTATTATTGGTTGTTTTCGGTGCATGTTTTATTGCGGAAACAAAAGCGCCTGAGGCTAAGCGCCTCGATACGGCCGGAATCTTCCTTCTGTCCCTGTCGATTTTAGCTGTGATGTACGGCATGACGAATCTTGACGGGGCAAATCTTTTAAACAGCTTGGGAAATCCGGAGGTTTATGGGTGTATTGTTTTTGGCATTCTCTGTTTTGCAGCGCTTATCTCGTTTGAAAAGAGGGTTGAAATGCACGGGGGCGATCCGATTTTGGCGTATTCTCTGCTGCGGAATCACATGTTTCAGCGCACGCTTATCATCGGTTTGTTATCCGGGGGACTCTTGGCGGCGGTCATTTTTATCCCGTCATATGTTGAGCAGTATTTGGATGTCCCTGCCGCAAAAGCAGGCTATTGGATGACACCGCTTGCGTTAGCTTCCGGCATCGGCGCTTGGCTTGGCGGAGCGCTCACCGACAAAAAAGGGCCGGTGAAAACCGTTGTTCTTTCGGGAATCATTTCATGTGCGGGATTTGCTTTATTTCCGCTCTGGGTGACGGAGAAATGGGAGTTTGTGATCGCAAGTGTGGTAGCTGGGATCGGTTTTGGCTTTCTGTTAGGCGCGCCGCTGAACGTCCTTGTATCAGAGGCGGCTAAAACCAATAAGGGCACAGCGCTCGGCACGCTTTCATTGGTAAGGCAAATTGGCCTGACCTTGGCGCCTACTCTTTATGCAGGCTTTATCACAGCCGGGTTTAATCAAATAGGTGATGAGATCAGCAGCCGCTTATCGGACAGCGGACATTCAGAAAAGGCGATGCAAATGATTCCGGAGATCGACAGTTCTAATGTTTCTTCTTTACAAGAACAAATCGAACGCATTCCCGTGCCTGAAGTCAAAACCGCGATAAGCGATGCCATTCATGCGAGTATCGCCAGCGGCTATGATCATTTATATGCCGCCGCTGCTATGATTTCACTCCTGGTGATTGCTGCTATCAGTCTTCCGGCTTTCCGCCGGCAAAAGCGTTAAGACCACCCCATCCGTTTGGAAAGCTCCGTAATATGAGCGATATGGTGATGTGAGTGCCAGACATACAGCCCGAGCGCGTTCTCTAGGGTCATGATCTCTTTTGTATCGGGATGGTAAAATCCGCGCTGAAATTGCTGATCCGTCAGAGTGCGGAGAAGAGCCGTCCATCGCCCGTGAAGCTCCTGTAATAGCGCGAGTGAACCGCTCGGATCTGCTGTTTTCGAGTCCTTTAGCTCAGACCACGCTTTTTCATTATATGGACGGATGGCCGGTGTCTCTTCCGTCAAGCTCAATTTAAAACGGATATAGCTGTTCATATGACTGTCAGCCAGATGGTGAACAACTTGCCGAACGGTCCATCCCCCGTCTCGGTACGGTGTGTCCAGCTGGCTGTCCGTCATGCCTTCTACAGCTTGCATCAGTTTGGCAGGCACTTTTTCAAGCGCTTGAATCCATTCATCTTTTTGCTCTTTCGATATGGATTCCCTCGGCTTGTATTCTCCTATTGGGTAGCTTAGGTTGTCTGTTGCCATGCATGTTCCCCCTTCTTTTCAATCTTCTCCTTTATTTTACAAGAAAAAGATTGTGCGTACTGTATGATTTAATCAGTTCTACAGTAAAAAAACATACAACAAGCGGCAGGAGCATCTCTCCTGCCGCTTGTTTTTCACCCTGCGTGATCACGCACTTCGACTGTTACCTTCTTCTGCTTTGGCTGATAGATCTTCCCTACAAATAAATAACCGTATTTGAACTTATTCAGCGCCCATGAGGTGAGGATCGGGCCGGCTGTGCACACGGCAAACAACAGGAGAACAGCCGGTACGGCAGGTATTTCGGGCATATTTAAAAGCAGCACGTAGCCTATGATCATAAAATAAGCATGGAGCAGATAAATCGAAAAGGAATAGTTGCTGATAAACATCATGATTTTCGGCACTTGCTTTATTTTAGAAAACAAGTGAAAGCACAGGAAAATCATGCTTGTTGAATACAGCATGATATCAGGCCGTTTTGAGCTGATCATGCCGATTTCGCCGACATAAGAAACAGTGACAACGAGCGCACCAGAAGCAATTGCGGCGCCGTATACCGCCCAGCGGTGTTGGTTCAGCAGCGATAAAAAGCGCTTGTACTCTTTACCGCAATAGTAGGCAAGACAAAAGTAGAAAAGCCAGCCTGCGAACGGAACCCAGAAGAACGGAAACGACCCGCCCTCTTCAGAAGCAGGAGCCGGACTGACTGCTGAGAAATAGCTTAAATAAGCAGCTGTCACCACAAATGAGATGGACAGCACCCATTTGGGCGATGCTTTTTTTAGATACTCATGAAATATCATATGCAGAATGTAAAATTGAAAGATGACGAGAATGAAGTATCCGATAAAGTTTCCTAAGAATACGTTCGCCAGGTACTTTTGCACAAACGCAAGAAAGGTTATCTCTCCCCCCATCGCACTGGTCATCAGTAGCGCATCGATAGCCGCGATAAATAAAAAAGGAACGAAAATCACTTTCCCCCGCTTCTTCAAAAAACCGTCCGGCACCCCGTCAGGATAAGACCGGGCCAGTAAAAATTCAGAGATGAAAATAAAAGCGGGCGTGCTGAACATCAGGAGTGTGCGA
>NZ_JAVAXX010000590.1:0-1333 GCF_042709275.1 Bacillus sp. LR_5
AAGTAGAGAGAATTTATTTTAAAGAAAGCCCAATTGCACATGGACAAATGACAATTGATATTGAGGTAAAATACAATGCATTAAATCAGAAAAAGCTATTGGAGGATTTAATGTGTTTAGACAATTTCCAATTTGGTATACACAAACACCTAACTATTTGAATTTTTATGTGCCGCAATATCAAACCATTTCTTATAATCCTCAACAATGTTATCAACGGTGTATGTACCAAACTGGCGGTAACTATGAGCTATGTGACAGACTATGTTATGGAGAAATACAGGTGTAAAAGAGGGGGGATTAACTCCTCTTCAAACACACAGTGATTGGAATAAGAATCTCATTTTATCTGCGAGTGCTTAGTATTTGCGATAATATTGCATTCGTAATAAATTATGCTTAGCAACTGAAAATGAAAGAAGGATATGAATAGTCATGACGCAATTCGATAAACAATACAATTCAATTATAAAGGATATCATCAATAATGGAATCTCAGACGAAGAGTTTGATGTAAGAACCAAGTGGGACTCAGATGGAACACCGGCACATACTCTAAGTGTAATGAGTAAGCAAATGAGATTCGACAACTCAGAGGTTCCGATTTTAACGACAAAAAAGGTTGCCTGGAAAACAGCCATTAAAGAGTTGCTCTGGATTTGGCAGCTGAAATCTAATGATGTTAATGATTTAAACAAGATGGGCGTACATATTTGGGATCAGTGGAAACAAGAAGACGGAACCATCGGACATGCATATGGATTTCAGCTGGGGAAGAAAAACAGAAGTCTAAATGGAGAAAAAGTGGATCAGGTTGATTATCTTCTTCATCAATTGCAAAACAATCCGTCTTCACGCAGACACATTACAATGCTGTGGAATCCTGATGATTTAGACGCAATGGCCTTAACGCCATGTGTATACGAAACTCAATGGTATGTGAAGCAAGGTAAGCTCCACCTCGAGGTAAGAGCACGGAGCAATGATATGGCGTTGGGGAATCCATTCAATGTATTCCAGTACAATGTGTTGCAGCGCATGATTGCTCAAGTGACTGGTTATGAGCTTGGTGAATATATCTTTAACATTGGGGATTGCCATGTGTACACACGTCATATAGACAATTTGAAAATTCAAATGGAAAGAGAACAGTTTGAAGCACCTGAACTATGGATCAATCCTGAAGTGAAAGATTTTTATGACTTTACCATTGATGATTTCAAGTTAATCAACTATAAACATGGGGACAAGCTTTTATTTGAGGTAGCGGTTTAATGCTGCCTTTTTATTGTGCAGTGAATAGATAGCAGCTATCCTAATTTCATTAAGCAAT
>NZ_JAVAXX010000591.1:0-1326 GCF_042709275.1 Bacillus sp. LR_5
CTCTCTAAAATCCTTCGTACCTGTATTTTCATTCCGTATATATGTCAGCTTGTGCTGAATTAAAGGATGATCAAATACATAAACCTTTCCCATACTGTGTTTCAGCTCCTTTTTTATTGTCCCATCAACAATTACACACTTCTATTGATTCTACAAAAAAAGACATTGAGTTTCAAGAACATCGTCAAAAAACCCGCCGGGCATAAGCCCAAGCGGGTTTTAGGATCTTAATAATCTAATTCTTTATATAAAGGAAATTTATCAGTCAGAGCAGCTACACGCTGTCTTGCTTCTTCAAGTTTTCCTTCGTCTTCGTGGTTTTTCAATGCAAGCGCAATGATAGCACCGACTTCTTCTAATGCGTCTCCGTCAAAACCGCGGCTGGTTACAGCAGCTGTACCAAGACGGATGCCGCTTGTTACGAAAGGTTTTTCAGGATCATATGGAATCGCGTTTTTGTTAGACGTAATACCGATTTCATCAAGTACATGCTCCGCAACCTTACCAGTCAGTCCGAGCGAACGAAGATCAACAAGGATAAGGTGGTTGTCTGTTCCGCCTGAAACGAGCTGGATACCCTCTTTCGTTAAGGCTTCAGCCAGACGTTTCGCGTTTGAAATGACGTTTTGTGCATATGTTTTGAAATCGTCCTGCAATACTTCACCGAATGAAACAGCTTTTGCGGCAATAACGTGCATCAGCGGGCCGCCTTGAATTCCAGGGAAGATCGATTTATCAATTTTCTTGCCAAACTCTTCACGGCAAAGGATCATACCGCCTCGAGGACCGCGAAGTGTTTTATGTGTTGTTGTTGTAACGAAATCAGCGTAAGGAACCGGGTTTGGATGAAGGCCTGCCGCAACAAGTCCTGCGATATGTGCCATATCCACCATGAAGTAAGCGCCGACTTCATCAGCAATTTCACGGAATTTCTTAAAGTCGATTGTACGAGGATACGCACTTGCTCCTGCTACGATAAGCTTCGGTTTATGAGCGAGGGCTTTTTCACGCACGTCATAGTAATCAATATATTGAGTTTCTTTATCTACGCCGTACTCAACAAAGTTATATTGAACACCGCTGAAGTTGACTGGGCTTCCGTGTGTTAAATGGCCGCCGTGGGAGAGGTTCATCCCAAGTACAGTATCGCCTTGCTCCAAAATCGTGAAGTACACTGCCATGTTTGCTTGCGCGCCTGAATGAGGCTGAACGTTTACATGCTCCGCTCCAAAGATTTCCTTCGCGCGGTCACGGGCGATATCTTCAACGACATCGACGTGCTCGCATCCGCCGTAGTAGCGTTTGCCCGGATATCCTTCTGCGTAC
>NZ_JAVAXX010000592.1:0-1290 GCF_042709275.1 Bacillus sp. LR_5
CTTTGTTTATTATCTTCATTTTAATTATTTTTATGCAAATCATAGCAGAAGTGACAGGACTCGTGAATGAAAAATTTAAGCCGTTTACAAAGTTTTATAAACGGCTGGTGAAAAGGAATTAAAAATTCCGGCTTATGTGCCGGAGTTTTTTTCTGCGCAAAAATGCCCGATCCTCTAAAAGGACCGGGCATTTTTTAATAGGATGAATCAGTTGTTGAATTCGTTGTACTGTTGTTTGAGCTTGTGCTGCTGTCATTCGAATAGCTGCTTCCGTTCGTCGTCCCGTCAGTTGTTGTGCCAGTGCTGCCAGAACTGCTTGAGCTGTCAGTCCCGTCTTCGGTACCGGAAGTGCCAGTGCTTGTATCAGGAGTATAATCTAAATGCTCTTGAAGCGTTTTTCTGACTTTCTCGAGATTTGTAGCATCAGGTTCAAAGTAATATGTGTTGTTAGGCCCTAAATACAAATCAGAACCTGTAATGCTCAATGTGTCGATTTTTTTGCTGGTAAAGCCGCTGTAAATCTGCTGAAGCGCTAAACCTTCAGTAATGCGAATATTGGTTTCAACGTTTTCGCTGGCTTTTTCTGCGATTTTATCAATTTTAGCAATGTTGCTTGCACTTGACATGCGGTCAATCAGCGCGTTTAAGATTTGTTTTTGTCTGTCATTACGGCCAAAGTCTCCGCGTTTATCCTGTTTTCTCATCCGGGCATATGCTAATGCTTCTTCGCCGTTCAAATGCATCTCGCCTTTTTTGAAGTAAATCCGTTTGCTTTCGTCTACATCACTTTTTTCATCGAAATCGAAAGGCACGTCAACATCAATACCGCCGACTTCATTAATCACATCTTTAAATCCGTCAAAATCAACTGTGACATATTTATCAATCGGGATTTGCAAGAAGTTTTCAACAGTTTCAACTGTCTCATCTTTACCGCCTTTGCTGTAAGCGGCATTGATCTTCGTCTTGCTTCCCGTTGTGTCACCAGCTAATTGCACACGTGTGTCACGCGGAATGCTCAGCATTTTCATGGTTTTATTTTTGGGATCCAGGGTAACAACAATAAGAGAGTCTGATCTCCCTTTTTGTCCTTTAGTCGCGTAATCCTCTATTCCCATAAATAAAATAGAAAATGGTTTTTTCTTCATGTCTACAACTTCGTTGCGAAGATTTGATTTATTCCCGCGGGATAGGGCATCGTACGATTCATCCGCAGCGTTAATGGTTTTATAAAGTTTATACCCGCCAAGCCCTACAACTACCAATAGTGCAAGGGCGAACAATAACATT
>NZ_JAVAXX010000593.1:0-1283 GCF_042709275.1 Bacillus sp. LR_5
CCTTTATTTAAAGTAGGAATAGATAAAACTTCTTTTCCTCTAAGAGTTGTTTCTAAGTGGCCTTCTTTCGTTTTTTTTATGTTATTCAAGCAAATCTCCTTCTTTCTTGAAATAGTTAACCAAGTTAAGTAATAACCCATCTAAAATATGACCGATCATGATCTTTATGCGACTTTGTGACAATTATTCGAACAATGTCTCAAAACTATTTACATTACGTAAGCTATTGTATGCCTGTCAAAATCAAAATTCAAGGGAAGAAAATTACTTAATTTTTTAATATACTTATTTAAATTTTTTAATTGAGTATTATCAGAATATAAAAAAAACACCGGTGTTTTTAGCCGGTGCATTCTATCTTTATACCCATGTTTTGGACTATTTTTTAGATTTACCTGGGACTTCGTGATGATGTCTGCATCTTGCTTCATATGATTCAGATGCACCAACCAAAATGACCGGATCATCGTAAGAAGCAGGTTTGCCGTCAATGAGGCGCTGTGTTCTGCTCGCCGGTGATCCGCAAACAGAACAGACGGCTTGCAGCTTTGTCACACTTTCCGCAATCGCCATGATATTCGGGACGACACCGAACGGCTCTCCCCTAAAATCCATATCAAGGCCTGCTGCTATCACACGGTAGCCTTTATCGGCAAGAGATGATAAAACCTCAACAATTTCCTGATCAAAAAACTGCACTTCATCAACCGCAATCACATCTGTACTTTCACAGATGTGATCCCAAATGTCCGCAGCAGACGAAATGGCATAGCTCGTCATCGATGTTCCATTATGGGAGACAACAGCAGCTTCGCTGTATCGGTTATCAATTACAGGCTTAAATACCT
Organism: Bacillus sp. LR_5; assembly: GCF_042709275.1. NCBI lineage: Bacteria > Bacillati > Bacillota > Bacilli > Caryophanales > Bacillaceae > Bacillus > Bacillus sp. LR_5. The sequence goes on from NZ_JAVAXX010000593.1 coordinate 849, forward strand.
TGACTTCCTGCTTGGCATAAGTTGCTCTCTTCACTCTTCTGATCAGCTCTTCAGATTTCCCCGAGAACATGCTGCCGCAAATCAGCTCAAGCCACCCGCTTTGTTTCATTATGTACATAGGCTTCGCTCCCCTCTCTCTGCCAGCTGTGTTTTAGACAATATAAAAAACAGGCAAGACTGCTGCTTGCCTGTTGAGAAATCTATTATTACTTAAGACCGTATTTTTTGTTAAAGCGATCAACACGACCATCAGCAGAAGCGAATTTTTGACGGCCAGTGTAGAATGGGTGGCATTCAGAGCAAATCTCAACGCGTACCTCTTCTTTTACTGAGCCTGTTTCAAATTCATTTCCGCAAGCGCATTTAACTGTTGCTTTTTTGAAATTAGGATGAATTCCTGCTTTCATTGTATCCATCTCCTTCCGCCCTGAATCC
>NZ_JAVAXX010000594.1:0-1271 GCF_042709275.1 Bacillus sp. LR_5
CTCTTTAGAGAACAAAATCATGATTTTCCTCTAATTTACTGCACTTACCTTATTATTTTAAATTTTATAAAGAACGAAAAATTCCTTATAATGAACGAAATAACGACAGGAATAGAGGAGAATTTCATATTATGATTGGAAAAATTATCCGTTTGTACCGTAAAAGAAAAGGCTATTCTATTAATCAGCTGGCTGTTGAGTCAGGCGTATCCAAATCCTATTTAAGCAAGATTGAAAGAGGCGTTCACACGAATCCGTCCGTTCAATTTTTAAAAAAAGTTTCTGCCACACTGGAAGTTGAATTAACAGAATTATTTGACGCAGAAACAATGATGTATGAAAAAATCAGCGGCGGTGAAGAAGAATGGCGCGTACATTTAGTGCAAGCCGTACAAGCCGGGATGGAAAAGGAAGAATTGTTCACTTTTACGAACAGGCTAAAGAAAGAACAGCCTAAAACTGCCTCTTACCGCAACCGCAAACTGACGGAATCCAATATAGAAGAATGGAAAGCGCTGATGGCGGAAGCAAGAGAAATCGGCTTGTCTGTCCATGAAGTCAAATCCTTTTTAAAAACAATGGGAAGATGATGATCGGTTAAGGGCTAACGTTCGCATCTATAGGGTAAATCTGTTTATAATGGGTGAAAAAGGGAGAGAACACAATGACTCATCAAATAGTAACGACTCAATATGGCAAAGTAAAAGGCACAACGGAAAACGGCGTACATAAGTGGAAAGGCATCCCCTATGCCAAGCCGCCTGTCGGACAATGGCGTTTTAAAGCACCTGAGCCGCCTGAAGTGTGGGAAGATGTCCTTGATGCCACAGCGTACGGTCCTATTTGCCCGCAGCCGTCTGATTTGCTCTCACTGTCGTATACAGAGCTGCCCCGCCAGTCCGAGGATTGCTTGTATGTCAATGTATTTGCGCCTGACACTCCAAGTCAAAACCTGCCTGTCATGGTGTGGATTCACGGAGGCGCTTTTTATCTTGGAGCGGGCAGTGAGCCATTGTATGACGGATCAAAACTTGCGGCGCAGGGAGAGGTCATTGTCGTTACACTGAACTATCGGCTGGGGCCGTTTGGCTTTTTGCACTTGTCTTCATTTGATGAGGCGTATTCCGATAACCTTGGGCTTTTAGACCAAGCCGCCGCACTGAAATGGGTGCGAGAGAATATCTCAGCGTTTGGCGGTGATCCCGATAACGTAACAGTATTTGGAGAATCCGCCGGCGGCATGAGCATTGCCGCGCTGCTTGCTATGCCTA
>NZ_JAVAXX010000595.1:0-1254 GCF_042709275.1 Bacillus sp. LR_5
AAGATACCAGTGGTAATCATATTCCGGCCGACTTTAGATATTTTCGTTATAAAGAAAAATAATTTGCACATGAAAAAGGAGATTTCTATTTTAGAACTCCTTTTTCATATGAGAAGGTGCCTATGTCACTATTGCTTCAGAAATACTCCTAGAATAAAAAAGCTCATCTTTAAAGATGAGCTGTACATTCCATAAAAATTACATTGTAACCTTGTCCAGAAAATGATCAATCACAATGGAGGACATTCCTAATGCCGGTGCATTCTGTCCTAAGGAAGATGGCAATAATTCATAGCTATTGCCTAATTGGGAATAAACCCTTGACGACACTTCACTTCTCATTGAATTTAAAACCATAGGATGCGATTCAATTATGCTATTTCTTAAAATTACGGCTTGAGGGTTGAAAGTATTTAGAATATTGGTAAGGCCTATTCCTAAATAGAATCCAAAATTTTGTAATGCATTTAAGGTTCCGATATCATTTAGATGGGCGAGGTCTATGATATCTTGATAGGACAGTTTTTTCTCTTTGGTCTGAAGAGATTTTAATAAAGCCTTCTCTGAAGCATACAATTCCCAGCAGCCTCGGTTTCCGCAACTGCATTTAGGACCATTAAAGTCTATTGTCATATGTCCCATTTCTCCAGAGAAGCCGCTTACTCCTCTATATAAATGATTGTTGATAATAACACCGATCCCTATTCCTGTGCTGATACTTACGTAAATAATGTTATCGTGATTTTTTGCAGCTCCAAATACTTTTTCTCCATATGCGCCAGCATTTGCCTCATTTTCAATAAAAACAGGCACATTGTACTTCTCTTGTATCGAAGATTTTAAGTCAATATCTCTCCAGTTGGAGTTCGGAGTGAAAACAATTTTTTGATCTTTATCAATGAGTCCAGGCACGCAAATACCTATACCAATAAGCCCGTACGGAGATTGGGGCATTTGCGTCATAAAGTGATGAATCATATCAATCAGAATGTCTTTCGTTATTTCTGGAGAATTGGATTCCAAATGACGGTATTGATCAAGAACGATCGTTCCTTCAAGGTCTGTTAAAATGCCATTGATATAATCCACACCAACATCTATTCCTACGGAGTATCCTGCCTTTTTATTAAAAACAAGCATGACAGGTCTTCTTCCGCCACTTGATTGTCCTTGACCTATTTCAAATACCAGATTTTCTTTCATTAACGTGCTTACCTGTGATGAGACAGTTGATTTATTTAATCCAGTCATTTC
>NZ_JAVAXX010000596.1:0-1247 GCF_042709275.1 Bacillus sp. LR_5
GATCGTGAATTTTCAACAGATAAAAGAGGGATTAATTTGAGAGAAAAATTATATTCATGTTTAATTTGCGGATATAAAGGATTAAGTCAAAATCCTTTGTATAAAGGCGAGTATCAAAAAACGTTTGACATTTGTCCATGTTGCGATTTTGAGTTTGGCTACAGTGAGGATCATGATGTAAGATTAGGCTTTATTGTAACTCCAGATCATTTAATTGAGGCTGCATTTCAATTGTATCGCAAACAATGGATTGAGTCCGGGATGAAAATTGCTCATCCGGAAGATATTCCAGAAGAATTGAAAAATGGTGGTTGCTTAAAATTTGAAGTTCTGTTGAAACAATTGAAAAACATAAATCTCGACATAGAAAATTTTGAAATTAACGGCTTTAATGATTAACTGGGGTGCTTTTTTTAGGTGTGACAGTTTTTATCTTTACAATTTCAAGCTAACATGCGCAGGAAGTGATTCAACTGCTTGTTCATTTTAATACTTTCTCTATTCGTATTCAATAAAGACTTTGTGATCATCAACAAACATTTCACTTCCATCAGATAAGTGTATCCAAAAAGCTTCCTCTGGTTCTTCTCTATAGTCAAAAATTGCAGTAACTTTAACGTTTGACTCATTTTTGATTGGTTTTCCAACTGTTATTTTCGTTTTTTCCTCTGGCAAAGTAATGGATCTAATCATAAAACCATCCCATCTTATTAGTTTTACTCTCCCTCTCCCCTTTCCTTTCTCCGCAGTATGCTTGCTTATCTATATAAGAAATATGAATATTCTATTTCAATGACTGACAAATTTAAAAATAAGCTGCTTTTAACACTTAATGAACACCATCTTCAGTGAACTTAAAGGTCTGTTTTAAACGGCGTCCTTCTTGCCCCTTTTGCGTCCAGATAATCACAACTTCCAATTCAGAGGCTTTATCTGACAGCATAAAATGCTTGAACTTCAACGGCGTGCCATCGTTTAAACTTTCAGCTAACGTTTTAGCATCCTCTATTTGATTTACACAATTTTCATCGGGGCATCCAAAGAGTGAAAACCTTGTGATTGAATCAGGATCATTTCTATACAATTGCACATCAACTGTAGCTGCTTCTTTCCCAATGTTTTTGACTTCCAAGGAATAAACATTATATTTCCCTTTCTTAGGTGAAGCAAAATCCTTTGCATTTTTTGCTTCACTTACTTCTACAGACCACTGTTCTGTTTTTTGTGTAATGGGCAACACCGTAAAA
>NZ_JAVAXX010000597.1:0-1224 GCF_042709275.1 Bacillus sp. LR_5
AATGTCCGAATTGAAAATGACAGGCTTTCTAAAATGTCCTCCTCACGTTCAAATGCTTCTTTTGCGATTAAAGCAGTAAAGCCATGCAGCAGGCTTCTAAGCCCCCTTGTCGCATGAATGGCAGTCTTTTCACTTGCATAGCCGTTTTCAATGAGCAGCTTCGTCACAAGACAGACAATTTGGTCAGAGACGATTTCCGTCCGTTTGTCCTGAACCTTAAGAAGAGCCGCTTCATAATATCCGGGATTTTCAATTGCAAAATCAACATATGCATGAGCTAAAGAAAGCATAGCGGAATCTCCCTTTCGTTCGGTTACGGAGTCCGCCATTTGATCAAAAAGCTTTGTCAGTCCTCTGACAGCAAGTTCTGCTCTGATCGCTTGCAGCCCGTTGATATGGTTATACAATGACGGGGGGCGCACATTCATTTTTTTAGAAAGTGCGGCAAGTGAGACACCATTTACCCCTTCCTGATCAGCAATCTCCGCTGCAGCGTCTACAATCATTTTTTGGGTCAAACCTATTCTCGGTGACATGCTCATCATCCTTTCTTTGCTTTTTGGATCGCCTGTCTCATCCGCTCTGAAGGTGATCGCAGGAATTTTCCATGTCCGACAGCGAGACAGGTAGGCGCCTTATCGGCGAGCAATTGTGCGCTTTTGATGGCCTCCTCCTTATTCCATGTGGCGAAGGCGGGAAAAGGAAACGCCCATTTTATCTGACCTGATACAGCGATTCCTCCGCGTAACTGAAACGCATCTCCTGCTATTAAAGTGCCGTTTCTTGTATCAAGAAATGACATGCTGCCCGGTGTATGGCCCGGTGTTGGAATGGCAAGCAGAGAACCAATTGTTTCACCGCCCGTCAGCAGTTGGTGAGGCTTTGTTTGTATGTGTTTCGGAATACCTCCTTTTATAGGCGTCTGCGGCTCATCTTGCCGCAAGGATGTGTCACCTTGGAGCAAGAATGAATCCCGTTCCGAGATCATGACCTTTGCATGCGGAAATGTTTGTGCCAATGTATCCAGTGATCCGACATGGTCCCCATGTGCATGAGTCAGTAAAATATGCCGAAGCGGTTTTCCAAGCTGATTCACAGCTTGAATAATCCCTTTATAGCTGCCTGGCAGTGCGGCATCAATAAGGGTGACTTCGTTTTCTTCCTCTACTAAATAGCAATTAACCGGAAACAATGCTGGAAAAAAAGTCAGCTGCCAAACCGTTT
>NZ_JAVAXX010000598.1:0-1214 GCF_042709275.1 Bacillus sp. LR_5
ATTTCGCTCGCCATCACAGCTCAGCCTTATGGGAAACGGATTTGCCTATTTCCCAGCCTAACTGCTTGGACGCGGATATCCAATACCGCGCTTACCCTATCCTCCTGCGTCCCCCCATTGCTCAAATGGTGAGGAGGTGGTACAGGAATATCAACCTGTTGTCCATCGCCTACGCCTTTCGGCCTCGGCTTAGGTCCCGACTAACCCTGAGCGGACGAGCCTTCCTCAGGAAACCTTAGGCATTCGGTGGAGGGGATTCTCACCCCTCTTTCGCTACTCATACCGGCATTCTCACTTCTAAGCGCTCCACCAGTCCTTCCGGTCTGGCTTCACAGCCCTTAGAACGCTCTCCTACCACTGTTCGAAGAACAGTCCGCAGCTTCGGTGATACGTTTAGCCCCGGTACATTTTCGGCGCAGAGTCACTCGACCAGTGAGCTATTACGCACTCTTTAAATGGTGGCTGCTTCTAAGCCAACATCCTGGTTGTCTAAGCAACTCCACATCCTTTTCCACTTAACGTATACTTTGGGACCTTAGCTGGCGGTCTGGGCTGTTTCCCTTTCGACTACGGATCTTATCACTCGCAGTCTGACTCCCAAGGATAAGTCATTGGCATTCGGAGTTTGACTGAATTCGGTAACCCGGTAGGGGCCCCTAGTCCAATCAGTGCTCTACCTCCAAGACTCTTACCTTGAGGCTAGCCCTAAAGCTATTTCGGAGAGAACCAGCTATCTCCAGGTTCGATTGGCATTTCACCCCTACCCACACCTCATCCCCGCACTTTTCAACGTGCGTGGGTTCGGGCCTCCATTCAGTGTTACCTGAACTTCACCCTGGACATGGGTAGATCACCTGGTTTCGGGTCTACGACCACGTACTCATGCGCCCTATTCAGACTCGCTTTCGCTGCGGCTCCGCATCTTCTGCTTAACCTTGCACGGGATCGTAACTCGCCGGTTCATTCTACAAAAGGCACGCCATCACCCGTTAACGGGCTCTGACTACTTGTAGGCACACGGTTTCAGGATCTCTTTCACTCCCCTTCCGGGGTGCTTTTCACCTTTCCCTCACGGTACTGGTTCACTATCGGTCACTAGGGAGTATTTAGCCTTGGGAGATGGTCCTCCCGGATTCCGACGGAATTTCACGTGTTCCGCCGTACTCAGGATCCACTCAGGAGAGAACGAAGTTTTGACTACAGGGCTGTTACCT
>NZ_JAVAXX010000599.1:0-1213 GCF_042709275.1 Bacillus sp. LR_5
AACGTTTTTCGCTTCTACGCGTTCAACGATACCAGGGTGTTTACAAATAACAGCGGCACCAGAGTCTTTTCCTGATACGTATTCCATACCAGTTCCAACAAATGGCGCTTCCGGCTGCATCAAAGGCACAGCCTGACGCTGCATGTTCGCTCCCATGAGGGCACGGTTGGAGTCATCGTTTTCTAAGAACGGGATACATGCTGTCGCAGCAGATACAACCTGCTTAGGCGATACATCCATGTAGTCTACACGATTTCTGGAAACAACAGTGTTCTCCCCGCGGAAACGAGCTACGATGCTGTCATCAATAAAGGCGCCTTCGTCATCAAGACGAGCATTCGCTTGAGCGACAACATAGTTATCCTCTTCATCAGCAGTTAAGTAATCGATTCTGCCCGTTACCTTCCCTGTTTCAGGGTCAACGCGGCGATATGGCGTTTCAATAAAGCCAAAACGGTTTACTTTTGCATAAGATGATAGTGAGTTGATCAAACCGATGTTCGGGCCCTCAGGCGTTTCAATCGGACACATACGGCCATAGTGGGAGTAGTGAACGTCACGCACTTCCATTCCGGCACGCTCACGTGTCAATCCGCCCGGTCCTAATGCTGACAGACGACGCTTGTGCGTTAATTCAGCAAGCGGGTTCGTCTGATCCATGAATTGAGAAAGCTGTGAGCTTCCAAAGAACTCTTTAATGGACGCAATAACAGGACGAATATTGATCAGCTGCTGAGGCGTAATTGTATTCGTATCTTGAATTGACATTCTCTCACGAACCACACGCTCCATACGGCTTAAACCGATACGGAATTGGTTCTGAAGAAGCTCGCCTACAGAACGTAAACGGCGGTTTCCAAGATGATCGATATCATCTGTATCGCCTACTCCGTGCAGCAAGTTGAAGAAGTAGCTGATTGAAGAAATAATATCAGCAGGCGTGATGTTTTTAATCTCTTCTTCGATGTAAGCATTGCCGATTACATTAATAACCTGTTCTCCTTCTTGATCAGTCGGAGCAAAGATTTTAATTGATTGAAGAGTCACTTCATCTTCAACAACGCCGCCATTCGGATACAGCTTTCTAAAACCGATTCCGTTTTCTAAGTATGGCAGTACTTTATCAAGTGTTCTTCTATCAAGAATCTGGCCTTTTTCAGCAAGGATTTCTCCTGTTTCAGGATCAACAAGCGTTTCAGCAAGTCTCTGATTG
>NZ_JAVAXX010000006.1:0-74483 GCF_042709275.1 Bacillus sp. LR_5
ATTGCCAGCATGAACAGCGCTGCGTATAATTTCAAAACATCATCTGTCATTGCTGTTGTACTGTATGTCTTAATCATGGTTTTAGCGGAAATCATGCCTATGAACAAAAATGCAAGCCAGCATTAAAAAGCCAAAAACCCAAAACATTTATTGTTTTGGGTTTTTTCTTGATCACGGCTTTCTTTTATATGTCCACAGCCGATTGTGATTTGATGTTTCAGGGAACATTTCTCCTGCTGACAGATGGATCTTTTGAGGGTTTTTAACCATGCTCCCCGTCTCGCCGATTTCTACGTAGACACCGTTATTAGGCGCTTTCTGCCCGGGCCGGAATTGATGCTGCTGTCCCACTGTTTTTCCTCCTTTTCCTTTTTGCTGTAGTATGCGCCTAAGCGGCTGTGAATATGTTGCCATCAAAAAAACTGCTGAGTCTGGCTCAGCAGTTTTTTGATGATTCCCCTTTGTATAAAATGGCCTTCAGCAATGCTTTTTGCACATGGAGACGGTTTTCCGCCTGCTGGAATACTGCAGAATTCGGTCCGTCAATAATCTCCGCAGTCACTTCTTCCTCACGGTGCGCAGGGAGGCAATGTAAAAATGTATAGTCAGGCTTGGCATGGCTGACAAGCGCCGTATTCACCTGATAAGGTGCAAAGACAGCGAGACGCTCTTGCTCTTCCGCTTCCTGTCCCATGCTGGTAAACACATCAGAATAAATCACGTCCGCCTCTTTTACAGCTTCAACCGGGTCAGCTGTAAGCGTGATAGAAGCGCCTGATTGAAGTGCAGCTGATTTTGCCGCTTCAACTGCTTCATCTAACACTTCGTACCCCTTTGGCGAAGCGATCAAGATATCACAGCCCATTTTCGCGCAGCCGATCATTAATGAGTGCGCCACGTTATTTCCGTCACCGATGTACGCGACTTTCACGCCTTTAAACTTCCCTTTCATTTCCTTAATCGTCAAAAGATCCGCCAGCGCCTGGCATGGATGGTATTTATCCGTAAGTCCGTTGATGACCGGAATGTCAGCTTCTTTGGCAAGCTCCTCTACCTTTTCATGCTCAAAGGTCCGAATCATGATGGCATCCACATAGCCTGACAGCACTCTAGCCGTATCAGCAACAGTCTCACCGCGTCCCAGCTGCAGATCTTTTTGGCTTAAGAAGAGGGCGCTCCCGCCCAGCTGCGCCATGCCGGCTTCAAATGAAACACGGGTCCGCGTTGATGACTTTTCAAAAATCATCGCCAAGGTTTTGCCTTGAAAAATAGGCTGGATTTTGTTTTGTTTCAGTTCACCGGCCTCTGCGAGCAAGGCGTTTATATCCTGTTCACTAAGATCCTTTAACGTTAATAAATCTTTTCCGTATAAACTGGTTTGCGTCACTGTGTGCATGATGCCACTTCCTTTTTATAGAGATCTTTGAGAGATACAGGCTGCGGATGGCCTGAACCGCTTTGTAAAAACGCCCGCACGGTTTCTTCTTCTGTAAAGACGGTGATGCCGTGCGTCATGGCTTCCAAACGTTCTTTGCGCGCTTCTTCAGAGCCGCACAGATTGATGTGGAGCGTTTTCCCTTCCTGTTCCATCCATGAGGTAAATGTCCCTTCATGAACCGTAAAACCGGCGTTTTCCGCTAACTCCTTCACATCGTCCGGCCCGTTTTGCAAGTAAATGCTTCCTTTTTGATTCCAGGCACGTGTATAGATTTTTTTCAAGGCGCTGTCGGCATCATATGCAACACACATGCCTTCTCCCGTTGATTTCATTTCCGGCCCTAGCTTGACATCCACATCCTGAATCGCATGAGAAGAAAAAACAGGGAACTTCACGGCAACCCCATGATGATTCTGAACTGCCGGGTTTACATCTTTTAAAGATGCCCCCGCCAGCAGACGTGTGGCGAGCGGGATCATCGGAACGCCCATTACTTTGCTGACAACGGGAACCGTGCGACTCGCTCTCGGGTTCACTTCAAGAACGAGAATGTTTCCATTGTCGATCACAAATTGGATGTTCATGATACCTTTAAATGAAAGCTTTCGGGCAATTTTTTGCGCGGCATCTTTTATGCCCTGCTTTAGCCCGCTTGTGATGGACGGTCCGGGAAGGATGGCAAAGCTGTCTCCCGAATGGACACCTGCCCGTTCAATATGCTCGGTATATGTTGGGATAAAGACATCCTCACCGTCGGAAATCAAATCAATTTCGACTTCCTTTCCTGACACATACTGATCAATTAAAATCGGGTACGGCATGCTGTCCTCACCGTTCAACAGCTGAGAAAGCTGGGCTTGCGAGCCAACAATGATCATGCCCATTCCGCCGATGACGTAAGATGGGCGGATTAACACCGGATAGCCGATCTCATCAGCTTTTTCAGCGGCCTCTTCTTTTGTATATGCGATTTCTCCTTTTGCGTGGTTCAATCCAAGCTCATCAAGAAGCTGATAGAATTGATCCCGATCCTCTAACACATCGAGCGTTTCAAACGAGGTGCCGAGAAGGGTAATGCCGGCTTTTTCAAGCGCTTCAGCAGCATTGATCGCGGTTTGGCCGCCGAATTGCACGATTGCAAAATCAATGTTTTCCTGCTCCGCTACGTTTAAAATGTGCTCCGTTGTCATCGGTTCAAAATACAGGCGGTCCGCAATTTCATAATCGGTGCTGACCGTTTCCGGGTTATTGTTGATCATGATGGTTTCGAACCCAAGCTCTTGCAGTGTCAGCACGCCGTGAACAGCACTGTAATCAAATTCAACACCTTGGCCGATCCGAATCGGGCCTGAGCCGATAATCAGCGCGCGTTTTTTCTCTTTGCGGCTGATGTCCCCATCGGTCTCTCCGAAATATGTGGAGTAAAAGTAGTTTGTTTTCGCATCAAACTCAGCCGCGCACGTATCTACAATTTTGAAGGAAGGCGTAATGCCCCTCTCCTTGCGAATCGCGCGCACCTCTTCTTCTGTTTTGCCGATCAGTGAGGCAATCGTTGCGTCTGAAAATCCCTTTTCCTTTGCTTTTTTCAATAATTCAGAGGAGAGATCGCTGCCCGCTTCCATCATGCGGTTTTCCAGTTTGATGATGTTGTCAAAGGTATGCAGGAAAAACGGATCAATTTTTGTTTTCTCATGAATGTCTTCAATCGACACGCTGCGGCTCAATAGCTCCATGACAACGAAAAATCTGCGGTCATCCGGAGTAACTGCCAAATCCCACAGCGCTTCAATTGACAAGCCGCTGAGCTCTGGAAGGTGTGTGCCGATATTTTTCAATTCTAGGGACGCGGCTGCCTTTTGTATTGCCGCTTCTAAATTCCGTTCAATCGCCATCACTTCACCGGTGGCTTTCATTTTTGTGCCAAGCTTGCGGTCTGCGTTTTTGAATTTATCAAACGGCCAGCGCGGAAATTTGACAATGACATAGTCCAGCGCCGGTTCAAAGCTTGCGTAAGTCGAGCCTGTAAGCGGATTTTTCAGCTCGTCAAGAGTATATCCTACGGCCAGTTTTGCAGCCATCTTCGCAATCGGATAACCGGTTGCTTTAGACGCGAGAGCCGATGACCGGCTTACACGCGGATTGACTTCAATGACATAATATTGCTTGCTGAATGGATCAAGCGCGAATTGAATGTTGCAGCCGCCTACAACATCAAGTGCTGAGATGATTGTCAGACTAGCTGTCCGCAGCATCTGATAGTCTTCATCCGTCAATGTTTGTGACGGCGCCACAACGATGGAGTCGCCTGTATGCACACCGACCGGATCGATGTTTTCCATGTTGCACACGGTGATGCATGTGTTATTGCTGTCACGCATGACTTCGTATTCGATTTCTTTAAAGCCGGCAATGCTTTTTTCCACAAGGCATTGATTGATCGGGCTTGCTAATAGCGCCTGCTTGATCATAGCGGTAAAGGCTTCTTTATCAGGAGCAATTCCTCCGCCCTTTCCGCCTAAAGTGTAAGCAGGTCTGATAATGACAGGAAAACCGATGGATTCCGCAAAGCGGAGGGCGTCGGTCTCGTTATCAACAATTTCACTCTCTGGCACGGGCTGATTCAATTCGTTCATTAACGAACGGAATTTTTCCCGGTCTTCACCTTTTTGTATCGTTTCAACGGATGTGCCGAGCAGTTTGACGCCGTGCTCTTTTAAAACACCCGTTTCTTCAAGCTCCACCGCTAAATTCAACGCGGTCTGCCCGCCTAAATTGGCAAGAAGCCCATCAGGCTGTTCTTTCTTAATGATGGCTGTCAGGCTTTCTGCTGTCAGCGGCTCAAAATAAATTTCATCTGCGAAGGCTTCATCGGTCATAATTGTCGCCGGATTGTTGTTGACGAGGATCACCCGATAGCCCTCCTCCTTCAGCGCGATGCACCCTTGAGTGCCCGAATAATCAAATTCTGCCGCCTGCCCGATGATGATCGGGCCTGAGCCGATTACTAATATGCTTGAAATACTGGTGTCTTTAGGCATGCGCGATTTCTCTCCTTGCTGGTATCACATTCTTTAAATAATCATCAAAAATCCATTCGCTTTCCGCCGGCCCGGGATGGGCTTCCGGGTGAAATTGAACACTCATGACAGGCAGTTTTTTATGGGAAAGCCCTTCAACTGACGTATCATTGACATGATGAAACCTGATCGTGAGCTCTTCTTCATTTATGGACTGTTCATCAACCACATAGCTGTGATTTTGGCTTGTCATGAAAACGCGTTTCGTTTCACTGTCGATGACCGGATGATTTGCGCCCCTGTGTCCGAATGGCAGCTTGAATGTATTCCCTCCGAACGCGAGCGCGATCAGCTGATGGCCGAGACAGATGCCGAGAGTCGGATAACGGCTGACGATGCTTTTGATCTTTCCTAAATACGGCTGAATCGCTTTTGGGTCTCCAGGTCCGTTCGATAACACAATGCCGTCCGGCTTTATATCGTAGACAGCTTCCATTTGCTGATACGGCACCACGGTGACCTTGCAGCCTCGTTTGACAAGTGATGACGCGATGGACTTTTTATAGCCGAAATCGATGAGGGCGATATGTTTATTTCCGTCGCCGAATGTGCTAATTTCCTGTGCGGAAACCTGTTCTGCCACGTTCTCTGGCTGAAGGGCAATCTCAGCTGCTTCTTTAGAGGCTGTGACAGTCGCACCCATCGTTCCGTTTGCACGGATTTTTTTCACGACAGCCCTCGTATCAACATGGGTCAACAGCGGAATGTTCCATTTCTGTAAATACTCCTTGAGACTGTATACCGCTTCATGATGAGAAAAATGATCACACGCCTCGTAGACAACCGCGGCTTTCACTTGAGGTTTCTTGCTTTCAAAATCCTTTTCATTAATGCCGTAGTTGCCAATCAACGGATAGGTAAATACGATAATCTGCCCTTTATATGATGGATCTGTCAGCACTTCCTGGTAACCTGTCATTCCTGTAAAAAAAACAGCTTCTCCCGTGCAGTTTTCATGACCGTCCAGCTCGCCGCTGAACGCTGTTCCATCTTCTAACACTAAATAACCTTCCATCTAACAGCCCACCTCTTGATGAATAATTAATTATAAAAATGAATTTTTATACCTTCATGTCGAAAAAAAACTACTGGCTTACAGCGGAATGATGAGCGATTGCCTGTTTCAGCTTGCTGACAGCTTCTGCTATTTCATCCTTTGTCACGGTGAGCGGCGGCAGCAGCCGAATGACGTTCGGGCCGGCCGGCAATACAAGCAAGCCTAATGTCTGCAATTCAGTAATGATGTCAGCAACAGGGCCATCACACTCAATTCCAAGCATTAATCCTTCACCGCGGATTTGTTTTACAAACGGGCTCTTTAGCTCAGCCTTGAGCTGTTCTTTTAAAAACGCCCCTTTGTCAGCAGCCTCTTGCAGAAAGTCAGGCTGGAATACAATTTGCAATGTGGCATTTACAGCAGCCATCGCCAGCATATTTCCTCCGAAAGTCGTTCCGTGAGAACCAGGGGTAAACGCTTCTCCAAGCTGTTTCTTTCCGATGACAGCGCCAACTGGAAATCCGTTTCCCAATCCTTTTGCGACTGTGATGATATCCGGTGAAAGTCCGAAGTGCTCGTATGCGAAGCCCTTTCCCGTCCGTCCGATGCCGGTCTGGATTTCATCAACGATCAGAAGAGCTTGCTTTTCCTTACAAAACGACTGTACGGCTGTTAAAAATTCAGCGCTTGCCGGATTGACTCCGCCTTCTCCCTGCACTGTCTCAAGCATCACCGCGGCAAAGCCGTCTTCCTCCCCAAGAGCCTCAAAAGCGGAAGGTTCGTTGTATGGCAGGTAGTGAAAGCCTTCCAGCATCGGGCCGAAGCCTGTTTTGATTTTTTCCTGTCCGGTCGCAGCCATCCCTGCATACGTGCGGCCATGGAACGACTGTAGGAAAGTGATGATTTTCGTTTTCCCGGTTGCTTTTCGTGCGAGCTTTATCGCGCCTTCATTCGCTTCCGCGCCGCTGTTGCAGAAAAAGACGAGATCCCCCGCACTGTGTGCCGCCAGCTTTTGTGCCGCTTGCTCCTGGAGACTGTTTTGAAACAAGTTGGATACGTGCCATACGCTGTCGAGCTGTTTTTTGACTGCTTCTGTAACCGTTTCATGGCAGTGGCCTAGGTTAGATACCGCAATTCCCTGAATGAAATCGAGGTAGGTTTTGCCGTTTTGATCCTCAACGTACGTTCCCTTTGCTTTTTTGATGTCAATATCCCAGCGTCCGTAGGTTTGAAACAAGCTGCTCATGAAACAGCCTCCTTTGCTTTAACAATTTTTGTACCTTGAAAGGTTTGTTCTGTGAAGAATGATCCTTTACCGTTTACGATCATGACTTCAGACACCTGATCCGATAAAGCTGACAAGGCTGAATTGACCTTCGGAATCATCCCCCCTGTGATCACTTCCTGCTTGATCAGCATTTGAACCTCCTCAGGGGTCAGGACGTCAAGACGCTGCTTTTCTTTCATGATCCCATCCACATCAGTGACAAACATCAGCTTATCAGCTTCAAGCGCTCCGGCGACAGCTGAAGCGGCCAGATCGGCATTCACATTCAGCGTCTTGCAGTCACTTGTCATAGACAGCGGCGCAATAACAGGAATGATGCCCTTTTCCATCAGCGCGGTTACCATGGATGCATCAACCTTTTTGATTTCTCCGACTTCCCCGTATGTTTCCGGATCGAGATAATCCGCCTCCAAAAGACCGCCGTCCTTACCAGAGATGCCTGCAGCACGCAGTCCGTGTTTGGCAAGCTCAGCAACGAAAAACTTATTCACAGAGCCCGATAAAACCATCTCCGCCACTTCGAGCACCGGCTTCGTTGTTTTCCGCTGTCCTCCTGAAAATTCTGTTTTGATATTTAACCGTTTCAGCATATTTGTGATTTCCGGGCCGCCGCCGTGAACGATCGCCAGTTTCCATCCTGACGCCATCAATTCTTTCAGATTATGAAAAAATTCCTCAGATAGCTCACGGATGACACTTCCCCCGCATTTAAAAACGATTGTTTTCTTCATAATGCTCCCCTTTATTACGTGCGATAGCTCGCGTTAATTTTGATATAGTCATAGGTCAGGTCACAGCCCCACGCTCTTCCGTTCCCGTCCCCTTCATCCATCTTGATGACAATGGTGATTTCATCTCCTTCAAGGTATTCCTTGGCGAGAGATTCAGAGAATGGCTGAGGTTCGTTATGCTTAAACAGGCATTGGCCCCCGAGATAAACCTCTACTTCTTCTGCCGTCACTTGAGCTGCGCTGTGCCCAATGGCTCCGATGATGCGCCCCCAGTTGGCATCTGTTCCGTAGACCGCCGTTTTCACTAGACTTGAGCCGACAATCTTTTTGGCAATCACGTTTGCATCAAGATTGTTTTTCGCCCCGTGCACTTGCGCTTCGATTAGTTTCGTCGCGCCTTCTCCGTCTCTGGCAATCTCTTTAGCCAAATCCTCGCAAGTAAGCAAGAGCGCTTTTTTAAAGATCGGCCATTCTGGATGATCTTCCGTCAGGCACTCGTTTTTCGCGCAGCCGTTTGCCATGACCAAGACCATATCGTTCGTGGATGTTTCACCGTCAACTGTGATTTGGTTAAATGAAACGTCGGTGATTTCACGCAGCGCCTTTTGCAGCGCTTTTTCTTCGATTGCTGCATCTGTTGTGACAAAACCCAGCATCGTGGCCATGTTCGGGTGAATCATTCCCGAGCCTTTGGCCGCTCCGCCGATCGTGACTGTTTTGCCGCCGATTGTCAGCTCATAGCACGTCTGCTTGATCACTGTATCGGTTGTTAATATCGCTTCTTCAAAATCTCCTGATCCCGCAGGTGTTTGTGTCAGCAGCTCGATGCCTGCCTGAATTTTATCCATGTCTAAATGTTCGCCGATGACGCCTGTTGATGAAACGGCGACAAGCTCCGGCTCAATGTCAAGCTGCGAAGCAAGGCTCTCACGCATTGTATATGCGTCCTTTATGCCCTGTTCTCCCGTGCAGGCATTGGCAATCGCACTGTTGACGATGACAGCTTTCAATGCTGATCCATGCTTTAAGCTGTCTTGTGTAACTTTGATTGGAGCGGCTTGAAAGTGGCTTTGGGTATAAACCGCTGCACTTACGGCTGGTGTCTCGCTGATAATGACGCCGAGATCTTTTTTCGAGTAGCGCAGCCCGCAATGCACGCCCTTTGCCTGAAAACCTTTTGGCGAGGATACATCACCTGTTACTTTTACAATTTGATCTTCACTTAACTGAATCATGGTTCGATTCTCTCCCGTTCTATGGATATATTGGCGTCATGGTGAGTCCAGTCTCTTCATTCCAGCCATTCATCAAATTAAAGTTTTGCACAGCCTGACCGGCGGCACCCTTCATTAAATTATCGATTACCGAAACGATTGTGACTCTGTTCGTTCTCTCGTCGAGGGTAACGGCGATATCACAGAAATTGCTGCCGCACACTTCCTTCGTTTGCGGATACTGCCCTTTTGGCCTTACTCTCACAAAATATGAATCTTGGTAAAATTCCGAATATAAATCATGCAGGTCATCTGCTGATAGATCAGAGGTTAATTGTGTATACATCGTCGCCATGATGCCTCTTGTCATCGGAACCAAGTGAGCCGAAAATGTAATAGGCCCGAGCCCCGGCTGCCAATCTTGCAGCGCCTGTTCAATTTCCGGCGTATGCTGATGTTCATTGACTTTATAAATTTTAAAATTGTCGTTCAGCTCAGAAAAATGAGTTCCCATGGATGCTTTTCTTCCCGCTCCGGAAACACCGGTCTTCGCGTCAACGATAACGAAAGATTCATTGAGCAGTTTCTTTTGAGCCAATGGGGCGAGGCCAAGTAAAACAGCCGTTGGAAAACAACCCGGATTGGCAATGAGTTTCGCCTGTTGAATTTGTTTTTGATTCAATTCTGCGAGACCGTATACCGCCTCATGAATCACTTCCTTCGGTGCCGCTGTCCGTTTATACCACTTTTCATATTCAGCCGGCTCTTGTATCCTCAGATCACCTGAAAGATCAATAACCGGAATCCCTGCATCTGCCAGCTGCGGAGTCAATTCACTTGATACCCCGGGCGGCGCAGCAAGAAACATGATATCTATTTCGTGTTTGATCGTATTCATATCAATCGGCTTCAGCTTTTGATCCGCTAAGCTGGCAAGATGAGGATAAACCTCGCTATAGACATTCCCTTCTCCGCTGGATGAATAAAGTATACATTCCTCTGCATGAGGGTGATGTGAGAGAATCCTGACAAGTTCGGTGCCTCCATATCCTGTAGCGCCTACAATTCCTATTTTCAAAACAAGTTCACCTTCTTGGTCTTTGTGAAATTATTTAACATTATAACATGAATAAAAATTAATTCAATCGTATATTTAATATTTTTATTCATTTATAAATTTTCTGTTCAATAAAAAATCCGCTCAAAAAAAACTGCACTGATTCATCAGAAAACGTTGATCTGACGCTTTTTTCAGCCACATAAAAAAACAAGCTGACCGCATCAGCCTGTTTTCATCATCATCAATCCGCTCAAAAAATATAGAATAGAGCTTGCATAAAAAATCATTTGTACTGTAAAAAAGTCAGCGAGAAAGCCGCCGAGCATAATGGCTGCTGCTGAAAAAACAGCTGTCCAAAAATGGTAATTCCCAATCTTCTTTCCGCGCTCTCCGCTGTCTGTAAAATTGGCGATCAGCACTTTTTCTCCGTGCTTTTGCATCGCACCAAAGAGCCCTAACAGCACTTGGACGATGTACACTTGAACGACGCTTCCAATATGCGGGACATATAAAAGCAGCACGGCCATTCCCCAAGAGTTTGCAAGCAGAAAATAACGGCTGTCAAACCTTTCAGACAGCCGTCCGAGCAGCGGATAAATGAGCGCTCCGCTCAGCCCGAACAATCCGTAGGAAAAGCCGAACTGCGTGTAGCTTGAGCCGATATTTTTCACAAACAGAATATAAAACGGAAAGATTAAGCTGCTTGCAAAAAATACGCTGCTTTGTGATAATGTCAGCCATTTTAATTTGTTTTTCCCCATTATTTATACCTCTGATAAAAGTAATTCATAAAGCGCTCATCCGGGTCATACGTTCGTTTTTTCTGAAAAAACGCTTCGCTTTTCGGGTATGCCTGTCTCATTTGCGCTTTTGTCTGGTACGTCATATACGGCAAATAATAGCTGCCGCCGTGCTTGATGGCAGCGTCTGTCATGCGCCTGATGATCCGGGCAGTATCTGCCTGGTCTTCTTTTGAAAAGCCCTCGTTTATTAAAAGCACGAGCGAAAACATATCATCCTTCGCATAGGAAAGATCGGCTTTTTCATTTTTTTGCACGTAGCGGATCGTAATGTTCAGCAGATTCAAATCCTCGTCCGACAGTGTTTGTCTCAGGTCGTCAATATAGGACGCATACTCCTTCACCGGCACAAAGTATTCTTGCAGAACATCTGTGTTGTCATTGTTTTCATATTCGAGAAATGTTGATTCAGACCGCATGACGTTATTGCGTGAGATCTTTGTGCCGTTTTGGCTCAGAAAATAGGATTGCTGTGTGTTCCACAGCCAATGTCTTCCCCATTCATATCGCCTGGACAAGCCAAGTGCAAACTTTGTGAGCCCCGTATACTCGTCTTCTTTGAGATCGCTGTATGATGACAGCTGATCCTGATGATCAGCCAATTCATAATTCGTAACATACATGTCTTCCAGAAATCCTTTTTTCGCTGTTGAAATTCGCGCCAGATGCATTCGGACATCCGGATTTCCTTTTACGTGCTTTGTAAAATAGTCTGCGTATGCACTGTAATTCATTGTTTCAGTCTGCATGACATACAGCTCATCATCCGTCAGCTCAAGCGTTACATCAAGAATCACGCCAAAAAGACCGTACCCTCCGATGACTGCCCTGAACAAATCATCTTTTGGAGTGACGGTGACGATTGATCCGTCAGCTTTTAAAAGCCGAAATGATTTGACTGTATCAATCAGCGAGCCGTAGCGGATATCACGTCCGTGGGCATTGGCGCTGAGAGATCCTCCAATTGTAAAAATGTTTTGTGACTGCATGACTTTTACAGCGAGTCCGTATGGATTCACGTATTTCTGGATGTCATTCCATGTCGCGCCGCTTTGCACTCTGATGGTTTTCTTCTCTTGATCGAACGACAGGATTTTGTTGTAGCCTGTCATGTCGAGAACGATGCCGTCCTCATAATATGTATGGCCGCCCATGGAGTGCTGGGCCCCGGCGATTGAAATCTTTATGTTTTTTCGATTAGCCTCTTTGACCGTGTCAATGAGCGTTTCCCCTTCTTGCCCTTTCACTGTCTGCTTAATTTTCACAGGCATCAGGCGGCTGACATCCGTCATCTCGCTTGTGTCTGTTTTTTGATCTGAGTGTACAGAGTACGCAAACAGGGCCGCATACGCGCCTATACAAAGCGCGAATGCAAGCAATTTCTTTTTCATGGCGCTCTCCCTGCTGTTTTTTTATGACCATTATACCATGTCTGCGCCCTCATTTTTCCAGATTATCTTCTTGCCCGTTTTTCGGCACGGCGGTCGGCGACGATAAAGCAGGCGTGAATCGCGCCCGGCAGCCAAAAGATGCAGGTCAATATGAGATTCAGCAATGCCTGAAACGGTTTTCCCGAAAACAAAACAGCAAGAGGCGGGCATAGGACAGCAAGCAGGTACATCATTTTACCTCACTCCTTTCAGTTGTAAAAAAGGACAGCCTCACAGTAAGGCTGTCCTCTTTTGTTTTGTTTTATTGAATGCCAAGCGCGATTTTCGCGTATCTGGACATTTTGTCTCTTGTCCAAGGCGGATTCCACACAATGTGAACCTCCGTCTCTTTCACTTCCGGAATGTCCGCTAATGCTTTTTTCACTTCATCAACGATAATCGGCGCTAAAGGGCAGCCCATTGATGTCAATGTCATCGTAACGTGCGTTAAGCCGTCTTCATCCATATCAACATCATATACCAAACCAAGATTCACGATATCAACGCCCAGCTCAGGATCAACAACCTGTTCCAGAGCGCCCATGATGTTTTCTTTTAATGCTTCTTCCACGTTCCCTCACTCCTTTTTTCTACAGTATAACGTAAATCCAGCCCTTCTTCACACCATTGTGCTTTATAAGTGCGTATCAAACCATTCAATCGTTTTTAACACAGCTGTCCGCGGGACTTTATGGTCAGCGTGTTCATCTCCGATAAATTGGAGGCGTTCCGGCTGTTCGCTGTAACAGGATTTGATCGTGTCATAAAATTTCCGGGTCGGCGCGTAAGGCACGACTTTATCTTTTGCGCCGTGCCAAAATAATAGCGGGCGCTGGCGCAGTTTTTCCGGCTGAAGGCTGAGATCCCGCAATTCGAGACGCTTCATCAACTCCTCTACCTTTTCTTCCGGCACGTCAATATCAATGCCCTGAGATTGAATATGGTCAATCTGCTGCTGAAACAGTTCTACGTAATTCGGGCTTCCCATCAGGCTGACGCCGGTTTTTATCCAATCATAAGCAGTCAACGCGCCAAGTGTTGTGATGCCGCCCATTGATGTGCCTGCGAGGCCGATGCGGCCGCTGTCTATCAGGCCCTCTTTTTCAAAATGGGTTTTGAGTACGCCGATCTCTTCAATCTCGTTGAGGACGATGTCCCAAAAATGGCCGGCCAGCTCTTCAACAGCCATTTCTTCTCCCCGTTCACCATGGTGCAGAGCCTCCGGCAGAACGGCTCTAAAGCCCTTCTCCGCAAGCAGATAAGCAATATGAAGGTTATGTTCCTTCGCGCTTGTAAAACCATGTATAAAGATGACAAGAGGAACAGCGCGGTGCCTGTTCTCTTCCTTTACAATATGTAAAAACGGAATACCGGAAACGGTTTGATTTTCAATTTGAATCACAATGTGCCCCTCCTTAGGATAACCATAATCATAAGTGTAACATGTAGACAATAAAGATGGTAAAAAGCTACACTGTAAGTAAGGCAAAACAAGCAAATTCTAAGGTTAAAGGAGCTTTTCATGGAGACAAAACCCTATTTAATCGCTTTAGATTTAGATGGAACCTTATTAAAGGATGACAAAACCATATCAGAAAACACTCTTCGGACGATACAGCGCCTAAAAGATGACGGGCATTATGTCTGCATCTCAACGGGCCGGCCGTACCGCTCGAGTTCCATGTATTACCAGCAGATGAAACTGACAACGCCGATTGTCAATTTTAACGGAGCGTTTGTCCATCATCCGCAGGACGACAGCTGGGGACGGTATCACACCTCGCTGCCGCTTGATGTTGTCAAACAGCTAGTGGAGATCAGCGAGAGTTATAACGTACATAATGTGCTTGCTGAAGTCATTGACGACGTGTACTTTCATTACCATGATGAGCACCTGATTGATGCCTTTAACATGAACACAACGAATGTGACGGTCGGAGACTTGCGGGAAACTCTCGGTGAGGATGTTACATCCGTGCTCATTCACGCAAAAGAAGAAGATGTACCGGCCATACGCTCCTATTTATCGGATGTGCATGCCGAGGTGATCGATCATAGAAGATGGGCCGCACCGTGGCATGTCATTGAAATTATTAAAAGCGGCATGAATAAAGCGGTCGGCCTGCAGAAAATCAGCGATTATTACGGTGTGCCGAGGGAGCGGATCATTGCTTTCGGAGATGAGGATAACGATTTGGAAATGCTTGAATTCGCAGGCTGCGGCGTTGCGATGGGAAATGGAATCGACGAGGTCAAGCAGATTGCCAACCGGACAACGGCTACAAATGAAGAGGACGGCGTGGCAAGATTTTTAAAAGAATATTTCTCACTTTAAAGACCACCCGTATTAATTTTTCCCACTCATAATCGTTACTTCGCCCCACCATACTATTGAAGACGACTCATCTCGTCAAAGTATGGAAGGGGGCAGTCTCAAAATGGGTAAACGAAGCAAATCCAGAAGGTTTATTCAGCAGGGTAAAGACTCCATCGGGCTACACGCCGCAAGATTTCCATATCGGTCTACATTAGAAGAAGCTCACCAGCATGCCGCGGCACGAGACTCGGCCGAAAGACAGGTTGAATATTAAATGAGAAACGAACTGTTTCAGCAGGCAAAATCATTTGTTCAACAGGCTGTTATGGTGACAAACGGCTTTGAGGAAGGCGATCAGGAGCAAGCGATTCTGAGAGCCAAAAATGCCGTATCTTCTGCGTATGCCAACTCGACAGATGCGGAACGTCGCCAGCTCCATCAATTTCAGGATCAGCTGGACAAACTGCAATAAAAAAAGGCTATGGCGATTCGCCATAGCCTCTTATTTGACTTCAAATTGCTGAACAGCCTGAATCTGCTTGAGATTTTCCGCTCTGCCCTTAAATGTTACCTTTACCTCGTAAGTTCCCGGCTCAGGGACTTCCTTCCACACATCAGAGAAATCATATGTTTCTCCAGGTTCCAATGTCAGGTTTTGAAAAGCCTGCGTAAACATTTTGTCTTTCGAATAACGGTATCTTTCTTTGTTGTCAGAATCATACACGACAAGTTCAAATTTTTGTCCTGTGCTGAATTGAAACTCGACAGCACGTTCGCTTTGGTTCTTCAGCGACATGTTAAACTTGATTTGTTCAGGCTCCTGAATTGCGTCAACAGATAAAACAACCTCTTGATTCTCCATTCCGCCTGATACCTCCTTATCGGGTTCTGTCTGCTCATCTTTCCCGCAGCCTATCAAAAGCAGCACGGGAAGGAGCATCACAAGCAGCCGTTTCACGACTTCCACCTGCTTTCGTCAGTCTTTTCTAAAGAAACCAAAAATCCCGGTCGTTTGAACAATGTTCGTAAATGCTTTCGGATCAACTTCTTTGACGATCTTCTCTAAATCGTACAATTCGTACCTTGTGATGACGATAATCATCATTTCTTTCTGTTCGTTCGTAAAGGCTCCTTTGGCCGGAACAGTTGTGATGCCGCGCACCATTTTCCCGTAAATGGCTTCTTTGATTTCGTCCGCTTTTTTCGTCACGATCATTGCCGTGAGCTTCATATGGCGGGTGTGAATGGCGTCGATCACCCTCGTTGTCACATACAGTGTAACCAGGGTATATAATGCTTTCTCCCAACCTTGCAATAATCCTGCCGTCAAAATGATAATCCCGTTCAGAATGAAGAAATACGTGCCGACGGGTTTATCCTTCCACTTTGCAAGCACCATGGCGACGATATCGAGACCGCCTGTTGAAGCGCCGTATTTTAATGTTAAGCCGATACCGACCGCGGAAATGACGCCGCCGAACACTGCGTTCAGCAAAATGTCATGTGACAGGCTTGTTTCCGGCAGGATCCCCATAAACAGAGTAGTGAGTGCGACACTTAAAATGCTGTACACCGTAAACGATTTGCCGACCTTCAGCCACCCTAAAATACCGACCGGAATGTTTAAGAGGAACAAGAGCGTTCCCGTCGATATGTAAAAGGGGGCATATTGAACAATGACGCTTGATAAAAGCTGGGCGACACCCGTAAATCCGCTGGCATATACATCTGCCGGTATCAAAAATAAGTTCAGCCCGGCCGCATTGAGTAAAGCGCCGATGATGACGATGAGTAATTTTTTTGTTTGATCTAGTACCATGGCATGTTCCTCCGCTCTTTCTTCTTATTATGTTTTCCCTTAAAACAAATATTTGAACACGATTTTGGCAAATTAATATGATATAGTTGGCTTAACTCTTATGATAACGAGCGATAACGGAAAGAAGGGAAGCAATATGACAGTTCATCTCATCGCTGACAGCGCCGCTGATTTGCCTCGTTCTTATTTTGAAGAAAACGGCATTGGCTTTATTCCGCTCAGAGTCTCTCTCAGCGATAAAGAATTCGAAGATGCAGTCACGATTGATGCGGATCAAATATTTGAAGCGATGCAAAATGGAGAAACGCCTAAGACGTCCCAAGCCTCACCGCAAACGATTAAAAATGTGTTTTTGCAATATGCCGAAACAGGTGATCCCGCTCTTTACATTGCCTTTTCCTCAGGCCTCTCCGGCACGTATCAGACAGCTGTGATGATGGCCAATGAAGTGAAGGAGGAATTCCCCGATTTCGATTTACGGGTCATTGATTCCAAATGTGCTTCATTAGGATACGGCCTGGCTGTCCGGCATGCTGCCGATCTCTGTATCAACGGGAATACAATACAAGAAATTGAAACGTCTGTAAAGAACTTTTGCGAACAGCTTGAGCACATTTTTACCGTTGATGACCTCACATATCTTGCAAGAGGCGGCCGCATCTCCAAAACATCCGCTTTTGTCGGCGGCCTGCTGAATATTAAGCCGCTGCTTCAGATGGAGGACGGCAAGCTTGTGCCTCTGGAAAAAATTCGCGGACAGAAAAAACTTTTCAAACGGATCATCGAACTGATGAAAGAACGCGGTGGTGATTGGGGCAATCAAACCGTGGGGATCAGCTACGCTGCGAACGAAGAAAAAGCCATTGACATGAAAAATTTGATTGAAGATACGTTCAAGCCGAAAGAGATCATCATGCATTCAATCGGTTCTACAATCGGCTCACACGCCGGTCCCGGCACATTGGCGATTTTCTTTTTGAAAAAGTGAGCAAACAAAAACCTCCAGATATTTGATATATGCTGGAGGTTTTATATTAATTTTTTATTTACATAAATGATGACTCCAGCTCCATATGCCAAAATCATTGGCGGAATCAACTGATCTTGTCCCTGAAATGAAATAAAACCGTTTAAAAGAATAAATATCCCTGAATTCAGAAAAAAGTATCCCGCAATACTAGCCAGGCGGTCTTTGTCACGTATCCGAGACTCACGGAAACCGGACAATATCCATGTTTGCTTTTTTATTCCTGCCATATAAGCAATCCAAAAGAAAAGCATCGCAATCAAGATCAATAAAAAATCGATGCGAATTTCCACGAACTCTCCCCCTGTCTTTTAACTGACAAAACACTCTGTCTCCCCTAATGATACGTAACAAAATTTTATTTGTGAAGTTCTTATATAAAAAATAGAAGGCCTGTGCGGCCTTCTATTTTTTCTCGTATGTCCATCCGTCTTCCTGATACACTTTTCCGTTTTTCATCAAATGGCCGAGCGCGCGTTTAAAGGCGGCTTTGCTCATATTAAAACGTTCTCTGATATCGTCAGGCTGGCTTTTGTCGCCATACGGCATAGCGCCGTTTCTTGTTCTCATATACGTCAGAATGTACTCGGCATCTACAGACAATGCATCCTGTTTTCTCGGAAGCAGCGACATGTTGACTGAACCGTCTTCTTTTACTTGAATCACCCGTCCCGTGATTCTTGAGCCGAGTCTTGGCTCCTCTTTTCTTTCTGACGGATGGATAAAACCGCGGATACCGTCGTCTGTGATGATGAATGAACCCGTTGCGATTAATCTGTAAACCGTACCTGTCAGCTCTTTATTCATCAGATCTTCTGAAGCGTCGGTAAACAGTTCGCTGATGATATCTTCAGGCGCTGGTTTCGCAAACATGCGCCCCCGGTTCGTCACTTTCAGCATACAGTAGAGCTTATCCCCTTTTTGCGGCCAGACATCCTCGTATGGCGGCAAATGCTCAGTTGCAACAAGCGCATCCTTAGATAAGCCGACATCAACGAAAACGCCCATATCTTCCACTTTATCCACCACTTCGACCCAGCCGTACTCATCAGCGCTGATGACCGGAATTTTCATCGTGGCCGCAAGTCTTTCCTGCTGGTCCACGTATATAAAGACCTCTACCTCATCTCGGTCTTCAATATCCTCAGTTATTTCACTGTTATGTAAGAGAATCGTATCTTCTCCGTCGGTTAAAAAGTAACCGAAGTCAGTTTGGTGATCTATACTCAAGGTTAATTGCTGCCCTGGTCTCATGCTATCGTCCTTCCTGTTCCGCTTATTTTTCTGCGGATTCTGTTAACATTTTTTCCAATCATCACAAATTGATTCTTTGTTCTGTTGGAAGTTTCTCTTTATTCTACTATAATCAACACATAAGTTAAATGTTATGGAGGTTTTCATATGGCAAAAGAAAGTTCATTTGATATTGTATCAAAGGTGGAATTGCCCGAAGTGCAAAATGCGATTCAAATCGCACTGAAAGAAATCAGCACACGCTATGACTTTAAAGGAAGCAAAAGCGACATTTCTTTAGATAAAGAGGAGCTTGTCCTCGTTTCTGATGACGAATTTAAATTAAGCCAGCTGAAAGATGTACTGGTCAGTAAATTAATTAAACGAAACGTGCCGACAAAAAACATTGATTACGGCAAGGTTGAAAGCGCGTCAGGCGGAACAGTGCGCCAGCGTGCAAAACTTGTTCAAGGCATTGACAAGGACAACGCCAAAAAAATCAATACCATCATCAAAAACTCCGGACTGAAAATAAAGTCTCAAGTGCAGGATGATCAAGTGCGCGTCACCGGAAAAAACAAGGATGACCTGCAGCAGATTATCACAGCAGTGCGGGGCGCGGATCTGCCAATTGACGTTCAATTTATAAATTTCAGATAAATTTTCTGAATCCTATTGATTATTGTCTTTATTTTCGGTAAATTTGGAGAAAGGGAAAATGCCAGGCATCTTTAGGGCACTTCCTGAACACGAAAATTTTATATCCGTTCTTATCAAGAGAAGCAGAGGGACTGGCCCGACGAAGCTTCAGCAACCGGTGTAATGGCGATCAGCCATGACCAAGGTGCTAAATCCAGCAAGCTCAAACAGCTTGGAAGATAAGAAGAGACAAAATCACTGACAAAGTCTTCTTCTTAAGAGGACTTTTTTTATTTCTCTTTTTTCCTTGCTGAATGTGAATAAAGGAGGCAAACAATGGGACTTTTAGAAGATTTGCAAAAACAGGTGTTAATTGGCGACGGCGCCATGGGGACGCTCCTCTACTCCTATGGCATTGACAGGTGCTTTGAGGAGCTCAACATTTCAAAGCCGGAGGAAATTCAGCGCATACATAAAGCGTACGTTGAGGCTGGAGCCAACATCATTCAAACAAATACGTACGGGGCCAATTATATTAAATTATCCAGACACGGGCTTGAGGATGACATCAAAAAAATGAATCAGGAGGCGGTAAAAATCGCGCGGGCTTCAGCAGGCGATGCGTACGTGCTGGGGACGATGGGCGGCATCCGTACCTTTAATAAAAACGCGTACAGCCTTGACGAAATCAAACGCAGCTTTCGCGAGCAGCTGTACCTGCTGCTGCATGAAGAGCCAGATGGCTTGCTGTTAGAAACGTATTATGATTTGGAAGAAGCACGTGAAGTGCTAAAAATCGCGCGCAAAGAGACTGGCCTTCCGATTATGCTGAATGTCTCCATGCATGAGCAAGGCGTACTGCAGGACGGAACACCGCTTTCTGAAGCATTGCGATCGATCGCGGATCTCGGAGCTGATATCGTCGGCATTAACTGCCGGCTCGGTCCTTATCACATGATTGAAGCGCTTAGCGAAGTGCCGATTTTTGATGACGTGTTCTTATCAGTTTATCCGAACAGCAGTCTTCCCTCGCTTGAAGAAGGCCGGCTCGTCTATGAAACAGACGACACGTATTTTCAAAACAGCGCGTCAGAATTCCGCAAGCAAGGCGCGCGGATTATCGGCGGTTGCTGCGGCACCACGCCGAATCACATCCAGGCGATGGCAGAAGCGGTTGGCGGGCTTGCTCCGATTACGGAAAAAGAAGTCAAAACCCGGGCGAAGGAATTCATTTCTGTTCAGCATGAGCGGACAGAACCCGGCCTGAATGAGATCGCAGCGGAAAAACGCTCCATTATCGTAGAGCTGGACCCGCCGAAAAAATTGAGTTTCGACAAATTTCTGTCTGCTGCTGCTGAATTAAAAGAAGCGGGAATCGACGCCCTGACCCTCGCTGACAATTCCCTGGCTACTCCGCGGATCAGCAATGTTGCCTGCGGCGCCCTTGTGAAGCAACAGCTCGATATGCGCTCTCTTGTCCATATTACATGCCGTGACCGAAATATTATCGGCTTGCAGTCACATTTAATGGGTCTGGATACGTTAGGGCTGAATGACGTGCTGGCCATTACGGGCGATCCTTCTAAAATCGGGGATTTTCCGGGTGCGACGTCTGTGTATGATTTAACATCCTTTGATTTAATCAGGCTGATCAAACAATTCAACGAAGGACTGTCCCTGTCTGGAAAACCGCTTGGCAAGAAAACGAATTTCTCAGTCGCCGCCGCATTTAATCCTAACGTCCGCCATCTGGATAAAGCGGTAAAACGGCTGGAGAAAAAAATAGATTGCGGCGCCGATTATTTTGTTTCACAGCCTGTCTATTCCGAGCAGCAGCTTGTCGATATCCATAACGAAACAAAGCATCTGAAGACACCGATCTATATCGGCATTATGCCACTCACAAGCAGCCGAAATGCGGAATTCATCCACAATGAAATTCCGGGCATTAAGCTATCTGACTCTATTCGCGAAAAAATGGCCCTCGCCGGCGAGGATAAAGAGAAACAAAAAGCGGAAGGCCTTGCGATTGCACGCTCCCTGTTGGATACGGCATGTGAACTGTTTAACGGCATCTACTTGATTACGCCTTTTCTCAGATCTGACTTAACCGCCGAGCTCACTTCGTACATTCAGCAAAAAGATGAGCAGCGCCAAAATATCTATTTGCATTAATACCTTGAAGACTGCCTGAGCCAATCGGGCGGTCTTTTTCAACGTAATTCGTGTTACGATAAAGAAAATCAGTTTATGAGGAGGATCATCATGCTCGAAGTTAAAACCATTTCTGCGGAAGATACATACGACATCAGGCACCGCATCCTACGTCCCCATCAATCCATCGAACAATGCAAATATGAACAGGATCATGCGGAAGGCGCCTTTCATCTCGGTGTGTTTTA
The DNA here is from genome assembly GCF_042709275.1 of Bacillus sp. LR_5. Lineage (NCBI taxonomy): Bacteria > Bacillati > Bacillota > Bacilli > Caryophanales > Bacillaceae > Bacillus > Bacillus sp. LR_5. The sequence goes on from NZ_JAVAXX010000006.1 coordinate 21,473, forward strand.
TGAAGGAACCCTGATCAGCATCGCTTCTTTTTCCCCTCAAAATCAGCCATTATTAACGGAATCCCCTGCATATCGGCTGAGAGGCATGGCGACGCTTGAAGGATATCGTGATCAAAAAGCCGGAAGCACGCTGATCAAATATGCGGAACAAAAACTGGCAGACAGAGGCGTACAGGCGGTCTGGTGCAATGCAAGACAACATGTCAAAGGCTACTACGCAAAGCTTGGCTGGGAGGAACTTGGCGAACCGTTTGAGATTCCCGGCATTGGCACTCATATTGTCATGTACAAAACATTCGGAACAAGCAGGTGACCCGTATGAAGGTAATGGATGAGCTGATTGAGCTTCATGAAGAACATACCTCCGGACTATTGCGGCTTTGCAGGCAAGCCGGGTGGCCGGATTATGGCGAACAAGAGCTGGCACTGCTTGTCCAACAAGGGCGTTTTTTCGGTTATCAAAATGTCCGGGGAGACATTATTTCCTGCATCGGCTTGTTTTTGTTTGGCCGTCTTGCCTCTATCGGACTCGTCATCGTAGACAAGGAATACAAACGGCTCGGTCTCGGGCGGCGGATGGTAAACGCGTGTATCAGTAAAACGGATGAAAGCACCGCCATCAGGCTTTGCGCCACAAAAGAAGGTTTGCCGCTTTATGAGAAAGCGGGTTTTCATACAGCGGGTTCAGTCCGAAAGTACAGCTGTCACAGTTTTCAACCGATTGAAAAGCAAGATCATCTTGATGCTAAACTGACAGCCTTTAGAAAACAAGACTTTCAAGAATTAGCCACGGCCGATCTGGCAGCCTTTGGCGGAGATCGATCAAATCTTCTGCAGCAGCTTATTTCCACTTCAGAGGAATGCGTCATCGCCAGAAACAATGAGGGACAGCTGATTGGCTACGGCCTATCTGTACAGACACCTGCCAATTTGAAATTCGGCCCCATCATTGCCCCATCATCAGACGTGGCTGCACAATTCATCAACAGGCTGGCCGCCGGCAAACAAGGTCCGATGCGCATCGATATACCGGGTGAACACACATCTTTACATGACAGGCTGATAGAAATGGGGTTTCAAGCGGACGAAGAGCCACCGCTTATGCTTTACCAGATAAAGATGCTTCCTGACCAAAATGGACACTTATATGCGTTGATTTCGCAGGCACTCGGTTAACCCTCCTTTTTCCCGAACAGGTATTTTCTGTTCGGTTTTTTGCTGTCTGAACGTTGAATAAACGAAGCCAGCAGGGACATTCTAAGCAGAAGAAAAGGAGTGTGCTCTGAGATGGAATCATCAAAACAAAATAACGGAATGACGATTGTTGCAATCGGTTCAATCCCTTTAATATTAACACTTGGAAACTCGATGCTTATTCCGATTTTGCCAAAAATGAAATCTGAACTTCATTTATCACAATTTCAAGTCAGTCTCGTGATCACAGTATTTTCCTTGATTGCGGCGTTTGCCATTCCGATTGTCGGTTATCTCGCTGACAGATTCTCAAGGAAAATCATCATTATCCCTTGCTTATTTTTGTATGGTGCCGGCGGCTTATTAGCCGGGTTTGCGGCAGGTTTTTTTGACAATGCATACCCTTGGGTCATGGCAGGACGGGCGCTTCAGGGAATCGGGGCAGCCGGGACAGGCCCGATTGCCATGGCACTGACGGGAGATCTGTTTAAAGGCGCCCAGGAAAGCAAGGTGCTCGGTCTCGTTGAAGCTTCAAACGGCATGGGGAAAGTGCTTTCGCCGATCATCGGCTCGCTTATCGCCCTTCTTGTCTGGTATGGCGCGTTTTTTGCCTTCCCGGTATTTTGTATCATTTCGATCGTGCTGACTTGGATTTTTATTAAAGAAAAGAAAAAGGAAAAAGAACCGCCCCCAATCGGAAAATATGCGAAAGGGCTGTTAAGTGTTTTTAAACATGAAGGCAGATGGCTGTTTACCGCTTATTTAGCCGGGGCGACCTGCCTGTTTACTTTATTCGGCATCCTGTTTTATCTATCAGATGTCTTGGAAAAAACATACGATACCGACGGCGTCAAAAAAGGCTTGATTTTGGCGATCCCGCTTTTGGTCATGTGTGTGACGTCTTATACAACCGGGAGCAAAATCGGCCAAAAGCAATCGTTAATGAAAAAGCTGATCGTACTCGGATTGGCGTTCATGACCGTGTCTTACGCGGCACTGTCATTCATTGAGAACCTTGTCCTTTTTATCAGTGTTCTCGTGCTGAGCAGTATCGGTTCAGGCCTTGTTCTTCCTTGTGTGAACAGCTTTATAACCGGAGCTGTCGGGAAAGAAAGACGTGGATTTGTGACTTCGCTCTACGGATCGGTTCGTTTCTTAGGGGTTGCCATCGGGCCTCCGATTTTCGGCCGCCTGATGGAATGGTCCAGACCCGGCATGTTTTTGAGCATTGCGGGATTGACGCTTGTTGTCGGCATTCTCGTGATTTTGCTGATCCATGTGAATCAAAACAAAGAAGAAACAAAAGAAAAAGAAGATCCTAAAATGGCTGGCAATCGGCTTCAGCCAGCTGAGGAAAGGTAGCATCCAATTTGAAAATCGAACGGGTTGAGACTTTTCCGCTTTTGCATCGATTAGAAGAGCCGTACGGCGACGCAAACGGGTTTAAACAATATCGAACTTGCTATCTCATCAGAATTGTAACAGAAAGCGGGATTGACGGCTGGGGAGAATGCGTTGATTGGCTCCCGGCTTTGCATATCGGTTTTACCAAACGGATCATTCCCTATCTTTTAGGAAAACAGGCCAGCAGCCGCCTGCCATTAGTGAGCACGATTCAAAAATGGCATCAGCGGGCGGCCTCCGCCGTGAGCATGGCGCTGACAGAAATTGCGGCCAAAGCTTTTGATTGCTCGGTTTGCGAACTATGGGGCGGGTGGTACAGAGAAGAGATCCCTGTATATGCCTCATTCCAATCGTATTCAGACCAGCCGCAATGGATCAGCCGTTCGGTTTCCAACGTTGAAGCCCAGGTAAAAAAGGGCTTTAAGCAAATCAAAGTCAAAATCGGCGGGACTTCATTCGAGGAAGATGTCCGGCACATCAGTGCGCTACAGCATACGGCCGGCAGCTCCATTACGTTGATTCTGGACGCAAACCAAAGCTACGATGCAGCAACAGCTATGAGTTGGGAACGCTATTTCTCAGCATGGACGAATATCGGCTGGTTCGAGGAGCCTTTGCCCTTTGATCAGCCGCAGGATTACGCTTTGCTGCGCAGCCGTTTATCTGTTCCTGTTGCCGGTGGAGAAAATATGAAAAGCGCGGCGAAATTTGCCCCCCTCCTCTCACAGCGCTGCTTGGATATCATTCAGCCCGATGTTATGCATGTCAACGGGATCGATGAGTTTCGGGACTGCCTCCAGCTCGCGCGTTATTTCGGCGTCAGAGCGTCCGCCCATGCATATGACGGATCACTTTCACGGCTCTATGCTTTATTTTCGCAAGCCTGTCTGCCTCCATGGTCCAAAATGGAAAAAGATCAAATTGAACCGATTGAGTGGGACGTCATGGAGAATCCTTTTACAGATCTCGTCAGCCTTCAGCCTTCAAAAGGAATGGTCCACATTCCGAAAGGAAAAGGCATTGGAACAGAGATCAATATGGAGATCATTCATCGATACAAGTGGGATGGTTCAGCATATTAAGCTGGGCCATTTCTATATTTGCAGACATAAATGATGGACAGCCTCATAAAATGAAAACAGCGGACAAGTCTTTTCATAAAGGAGCAAATGACTTAATGGCTGAACTGCTGATGAAAGCAAAACTCACGTTTATGATTGTCGTAGGCGGCGTATTACAGGGACTCGGCATGTCCTTGTTTTTATTTCCCCATGATATTCCGACAGGCGGGGCAGCAGGTATTGCGGTGCTGCTGCATTATCTGTTTCAAATTCCTCATGGCTTTTCAGTGTGGGCAGTGAATGTTTCGATGCTTTTTACTGCTTTAAAATGGCTGGAGATGAGAACCTTCACCGGCACCCTCGCTTCGATTACCGTCACCTCTGTCTCGGTATTGATATTTGATGTCGTTTTTCCGGATATCACATCAAACCTGTGGCTTGATTTGGCCAGTGGCGCTGTGTTATTGGGACTCGGCATCGGACTTTTATACAAATACAAAATTTCGAACGGAGGATTCGGGGCTCTTGCTCTTATGATTTCGATCTACCGCGGCGGGAGTCCCGGAACGATCCTGCTCATCATGAATTGCATTATTTTTATGGTTACTGCGTCTATTATTGCCTGGGGCATCGTCATTCAAGCCCTGATATGCCAAGTCATATCGACAAGAGTCATCGACTTCATCTATAACATCCGTCTGACTTCACTCCCCTATCTCACGCCTATGTACCGCCATAAAAAATAATAGGCAGAGGCTCTCTTCATAGCGAGAGCCCCGCAGCCGCTGTTTTACAAATAAAAGGTATCGGATCTTAGCCCTAAGCGCAGTGTCTCTAACGCGATGGCATCATGAAAGGGGATATTGGCCAGATTCACATTCGGTCCAATCCTTTGAATAAACCCTTGCTGGAGCGTTTTGTTCGGCGCTTCAAAAATCAGCCTGGTGATATCAATATTTGAGGAAATGATGTCATCAACAATTTGAAACCGGACATCGCCGCTGCTGGAACAGATCCCTCCTGTCCCGCTTTCCCTGGCCTCCGTAATCACTTTTTCCGCGCCCGCTTCCATATCCTCAACGATATACTCAAGCCATTCCTCAGAGCTTTGCCGGCTTGATAATTCCGCATCCTTGCTGCCCACCTCGCTGAGCACAAGAAATTCATCAGAAAAATCGGCAATGTAAGCCGCTTTCTCTTTATTCGTCATCGGGAGCGTACCGTTTGAAATCTCAATATATTCACAGCCGAAGTAGGTGCAGTACCGATGAAATTCATTCACTTTTTTCTGGCTTACATATTTCTCAAACAATGTGCCGCCAAAGAAAAATTTAATGTCATGCTCTTTCAGCGAGCTGATTTTTCCCTCAAGATCTTTCGTAAGTAATGATGTGCCCCAGCCGAATTTCACAAAATCAATATAGTCGGACGCCCCGGCTATTACATCTTTGAAAAATTGCAAGGGGTAGCCGTTATCAATTAAAATGGTCTGCCCGGTTTCTCTCGGCTTGCTTGTTCTCACTGGCAATTCTAGTGAAAAATCATTCATATTATGACCCTCTCTATCGTTGGAACTTCTCTTTCTTGTTTCACTTTCATCACGAAATCGCCTGTCAGTTCTTTTGTACAGTATGATATGTCTTCCGGATCAAACAATGGCTGGCTGCGGTCAAAAAATTTCTCTGCAACAGAAGAGCGTTTTATTCTTTCAATTACCTCCGCAGCCGTAACCGCATTTGTCCCTTCAATGATGCCTTTGATATACTCCGCACACGCCATGTCGTCATCACCTGACGGGTGGGAAGCCACAATGTTCATGACACAATCCGTTACGGCGAGTGTTTTCACATGCTCTGCCGTTGTTTTGGCGTTAGAAAATCCAGTTACAAACAGGTGCTTAGCCTTCAGCGCCCCTAACGCCGCTGTGACGCCGTTTGTTGTTTTCTGGATCAAGCGCTTATCCGCCATATCCTGCATCGCCATGCGTTTTGGAGAATTATCTAAATCAAATCCGCTGATACCGACCCCCTTTTCCTCTCCCGTCAACACGTAATCCGGATAAGTGTCTTTCAGCGCAAAGGCTTCCTCTGCTGTTCCGACCAATAAAATCTCTTTCGCTCCGCCGATAAACGCATAATGGGCGACCGTAAAGGCTCTGATGACATCAATGACGATGTTAATATCCGCCGGGGCAAGCGAATGATGATGCCCCTGATAAATGGTAACCGGCATAATACCTCTCCTTGGGCATAAAACCATTTTGCTTAAAAGCATATTCAGCCGGCCTCTTAATGGTTCCGTTCCCCATTTTAGGCGCTGCCGCACCTAAAAACCCTGAACCTTTATGCAAAAAATGAATAGTCTGCCTATAACTCGATCAATAGATAGAAACAGACAGATGCAAACGGGGGGAAAACGTTGAACAAACAAATCATCACATATGACACATGGAACGACACGCTGTCCAAACAGATAACGGATCAATTGATCGATGAGCTCGATGTGTTGAAATGGGCTTACCGAATATACGGGGAAAAGATTGTGTACGCGTGCAGCTTTGGCGCAGAAGGGATGGTGCTTCTTGACCTCATATCAAAAATCAACAACAACGCGCACATCATCTTTTTGGATACAGGGCTGCATTTTCAGGAAACATATGAGCTGATCGAGACCGTCAAAGAGCGATATCCGGGATTGACAATCCAGCTGCTCGAACCCGAGCTGAGCTTAAAAGAACAGGAGACGCAATACGGCGGAGAGTTGTGGAAGCATAACCCGAATCTATGCTGCCAATTACGGAAAATCGAGCCGCTTAAAAAACACCTGTCCGGCATGATAGCTTGGATTTCAGGACTGCGCCGGGAGCAGTCGCCTACGAGAAAGCATATTCAATACGTGAATCTGGATCAGAAGTTTAAGCTCATTAAAATTTGCCCGCTCATCCACTGGACATGGGATGACGTTTGGACGTACATCCGCCTACACAATTTGCCTTATAACAAACTGCACGATCAACATTACCCGAGCATAGGCTGTGAAATGTGTACATTGCCTTCCTCGGACCCGAACGATGAGAGGGCTGGAAGATGGGCCGGACGGGAGAAAACAGAATGCGGCCTGCATCAAGAATAATGTCCGGCATGCTCATGCAATGGGAATGAAATGATGTTGAGGCGCTGCTTTGAAGTTTTCAACCAGCGCAGAAAAGAAAAACAAAGGAAACGTAAAAATGGAGGTTGAACACGTTGAATGGAAGCGAGCCCCATGGAGGGGTGTTAATCAACCGCTGCGATCCCGCATGCCATTTTGAAGGGTGCACGTGCGAAGCGGAGCTGGATCAGCTTGCACTGAGCGACCTGGAGCTTATCGCGATCGGCGGCTACAGCCCGTTAACTGGTTTTTTGGGAGAAAAAGATTATCATACTGTTGTGAAAGAGATGAGGCTGGCAAACGGCTTGCCTTGGAGCCTGCCGATCACGCTGCCTGTCGGAGAAGAAACAGCAAACAAACTGTCTGCCGGAGATCGCGTCAAGCTTGTGAAAGACGGCATCACCTACGGCATGATCACAGTTACTGATATATACCAGCCTGATAAAACACAAGAAGCACTGTCTGTTTTTAAAACAAACGACCCTGCCCACCCAGGCGTGAAAAAAATGCTGGCACGTCCGGATTACTATATCGGAGGGCCTATCACGGTCAGCCGCCTTCCCGACAAATCCTTCGAACAGTTTTACGCAGCGCCCGCAGAAACAAGAGCAGCCTTTAAAAAGCTCGGCTGGAAAACAATTGTCGGTTTTCAAACCAGGAACCCTGTTCACAGAGCACATGAATATATTCAAAAAACAGCGTTAGAAACGGTCGACGGTCTGCTGCTTCACCCGCTTGTCGGAGAAACGAAGTCCGACGATATCCCGAGTGATATCAGAATGGAGAGCTACCAGGTTTTGCTTGAACACTATTATCCAAAGGATCGTGTCATGTTGTCGGTCTTCCCTGCCGCCATGCGGTATGCAGGTCCGCGGGAAGCGATTTTCCATGCGCTCGTCCGCAAAAATTACGGCTGCACCCATTTTATTGTAGGCCGTGATCACGCGGGGGTCGGCAGCTATTACGGAACGTACGACGCGCAAAATATTTTTCAATCATTCACAGAGGAGGAACTGGGCATCAAACCGCTGTTTTTCGAGCACAGCTTTTACTGCCGGAAATGCGGAAACATGGGCACCTCGAAAACATGTCCGCACAGCCAAAGAGACCACATCCACTTATCCGGCACAAAGGTGAGAGAGCTTCTCCGCCAAGGCAAAAAACCGCCTAAAGAATTCAGCCGGCCTGAGGTCGCAAACGTTCTGATCAAAGGTCTTCAGCAACAGCCCGTTGCCATCCAGCATAACAGCGGGGGATTGGGATGACACACAACCCAAACATCATTTGGCACCCCACTGCAATCACAAAGTCTGACAGACAGTCGTTAAACGGACACAAAAGCTGCGCCCTCTGGTTTACCGGGCTGTCCGGCTCAGGAAAATCGGTGCTGGCCAATGCCGTTGACGAAAAGCTTTACCGCATGGGGATTCAGAGTTATGTGCTCGACGGCGATAATATCCGTCACGGCTTAAACAAAGATCTTGGTTTTCAGACTGAAGACAGGATTGAAAACATCCGCCGAATCGGAGAAGTGGCGAAGCTGTTTGTCGACAGCGGGCAAATGATTTTAACGGCTTTTATTTCTCCATTCAGAGAGGACCGGGATATGGTCAGAGCGCTCTTTCCTGAAGGGGAATTCTTCGAAATTTATGTGAAGTGTCCGCTGCATGTCTGTGAACAGCGCGATCCGAAAGGACTTTATAAAAAAGCGCGAAACGGAGAAATCAAACATTTCACCGGGATCGATTCTCCGTATGAAGCGCCGCGTTCACCTGATTTCATCATTGAATCAGACCAGATATCTATTTCCGACGGGGCTGATTTGATCATTACAGAACTGCAAAGCAAAGGAATCATATAAAAAACCCGATCAATATCGGGTTTTTTTTTATAATTTGGCAAACTGCGCAATCAAACTGTTGATCTTCTCTTTTTCTTCATAAAAGGCTCCGTGCCCGCTATTTACAAACGGAACCAATTCCGACTGTTTGATGCCGCGCTTCAATTCTTTCGCAAAATCAAACGGCGCAATTTTATCCTTTCTCCCGTGCAGGATCAGCGCCGGAACCTTGATTAAGGCAAGATCCTTTCTGAGATCCTCGTCTCTTAATGCAAAGCCTGAGTGGATCGTCCCGTAGGAGGAAGCCTCCAGCATCAGATTGAGAAACCACTGCCTGAACTCTGGAGACACTTTTTTCTCAAAAAACTGTTTTCCTAAATCAGCCAGTGTTTTTGGCCGATCCGTTTCGAATTGTTCAATCATATCGTCAATATCCTGCTTCCTCATCCCGTACGGATAACCCGGGCGTTTTGTGAATGCGGGTGCCGCTGCAGACAATAAAATCAGCTTACCAATATCTGCTCCGTCATGCCTTGCCAAATAACGGATGGCAATTGCGCCGCCCATCGAAAAACCGGCAAGAACCGCGTTCTCAAGCTGCAGCGTATAAATGACTGCCTTCACATCATCGGCCATTGTATCATAATCGTACCCTTCCCACGGGCGGTCAGATTGCCCATATCCCCGTAAATCAATGCCGATAAAACGAAATCCTCTTTTCGGAAGCTCATTCATTTGATATTCAAACATCTTATGATTCAACGGCCACCCGTGCAAAAAGATGATCGGCCTACCATGCCCGATATCCTCTACAAACAGTGTCACATGCTCCTCGGTTTTGACGTAATGCCCCATTCCGCATTCCTCCTGTTCCCTTTTCTTTCCCGGCCTGTAAACGCCTTGACGCACAGGAAGCTTTCCATTTATGCTTACAAAACGAGCGGGCTGCTGTACCAAGAAAAGGCTCTTCACGATTTACTATATGTATCAACTTCCATAACGATCTATTAAATTGATCCCGGAGGCCTCTGGTTTTTCGGGCAGCAAAGGATGTCATCTCATGAATAAAGTAGTGATTCAAAAACCGCACATACCGGAAAACCTGCAAACCGCAGATTTTCATGAAACCGTGACACAGGATGACGTGGTCAGCATGCATTTGTTTGCAGATTGTACAATCTGCGGCGAAGATATAGAAAGACTTTGTGTAGAAAAAACGCTATTCAGAAATGTCGTGTTTATCGATGTGTCTTTCCGGCATATTGAACTGACCGATGTGATCTTTGAAAAATGTGATTTGTCAAACGCCGATTTCAGCGGGGCTGTCATTCACAGAACTTCCGTTAAGCAATCAAAAATGGTTGGAATGAATGTGGCAGAATCAACACTTCGGAATGTCTCATTCGAGGAGTGCCACGGACATTTCAGTTCATTTTCGTACTCAAATATGAAACAAGTTCATTTTGATCACTGTGCTCTTATGCAAAGTGAGTGCAGCAATATGGCGCTTCAGCAGACACACTTTGACGGGTGCGAACTGGAAGGCGCTAGCTTTACCGGAACGTCCCTTCAAAACATGGACATCAGCACCTGCCGTTTTGAACAGCTTCATGTCTCCCTCGACAAATTGAAAGGCTGCAAAATCGCGCCTGAGCATGCGATTGCTTTCGCCAGAGCGCTGGGAGCTGTCATTGTGTAACAAACGTTAGGACATCAGGCGGCGGGCTGTATCGGCTGCCGCTTTAATGCCTGTTTCCAAATCCGCAAGAGATGCATAGGAATATGACAGCCTGATGCTGTTTCGGTCTTCGCCGTCATAAATGGAACCGGGATTCACCAGCACCTGCTGTTTCAGCAATTCATGAAAAAAACGGCTGATAGGCAAGGCTTTGTGAAATGTCACCCAAATATAAAAGCCGCCGGCAGGAATCCGCCACGTCGCGATGTCTCCGGCATACCGCTTAAGAAAATGAACTGCCGCGTCTCTTCTTTGTTTTAGTGCCCTTCGTATCCATGTCAGATGCTCTTCATAATACCCCTGTGACAGCCATTCGGCAGCCGCCCACTGGGACAGGCCGCTCGATCCGTAGTCTGTCTGCATTTTAATGTCCGCCAGCCTTTCAATGACCGGCTCCGGTCCGGCAAGCCAGCCGATTCGAAGACCGGGGCTAACCGTTTTTGAAAAAGTGCCCAGATACAGAATATTGCCCTCATGGTCCATTGCTTTTAAAGGCTGCGGCGGTTTTTCTTCAAACCATAAATCACCGTACGCATCATCCTCAATGATTGGCAGCTGCTCTTTTTTTGACAGGCCGATGATCTTTTTCCTTCGCTGCTTTGACATGACAGTGCCTGTCGGATTATGAAACGACGGAATGGTGTAAAGCAGCTGTCCTCCGTATTGTTTTCGATAAGAAGAAACAAGCCCCGCCTTGATTCCTTCTTCATCCATCGGCAAGCCGCGAAGCCGCATCCCCGCTGATTGAAACACATGCAAAGATTGAAGGTAGGAGGGCTTTTCCGTCAAAATAACAGAACCTCGTTTTAAAAGCCCGATCGAGATGAGCTGAAGTGCCTGAAGTGCGCCAGACACAATTAAAATCGATGACGGAGATACATGGATCTGCTTGCCTTTTAAATGGTCCGCCACCGCCTCCCGCAGCTTAGGATTTCCTTTCGGCTGCTCGTATCCTAAAGACAGGGCGTGCGGATTGATCTGCTGAAACATCCGGCGCATTGTGTCAACTGGGAGCAGATCCGGTGAAAGTTCTCCTGTGCCTAATCTGATGATATCCGCTCTTGGTTCGTTTTGATTAATATCCTGAATGATAGAAGAATTAGGGTGATGAATGCCTGAACGGACATAATCGCTCCAATCGAGCGGAGGCTCAGCCGCCAGCACGCTCCACGTACTGTTTGCAACCTTCGTGCCGCCTCCTCTTCTCCCCTCTAACAGGCCTTGAGACGTGAGTTCATCAATGGCTGCTGTCACGGTGCTGCGGTTGACTTGAAACATGTCGGCCAGCGTTCTCTGTGAAGGGATTTTCGTCCCCACAGCCCACTCTCCGTGAAGAATTTTGTCCTTCATGTATTGTTCAATCTGCCGATGCAGCGGAATATCCGAATCTCGGCTTGGCTGCCATTGCGACATAGTCGTGCCCCCTTTTTTCACATTATACATTTGGCTGGTTCTAAACCCAACCAAATGGCCGGAGACATGATAGAAAATCTCTCTTATGATTAAAAAAACAGATGTGAAGGGAGTTTTTTCAGCATGAATGCAATCATTCACGGAGTTGTGCTTGCTTTTGGCTTAATTTTGCCGCTGGGAGCGCAGAATGTGTTTATTTTTCAGCAAGGAGCGTGGCAAAGGCATATTTGGCGGGCACTCCCAGCCATCATCAGCGCTTCTGTCTGCGATACTCTGTTAATTGTTTTAGCTGTTGCAGGCGTATCTGTCATCGTGCAGCAGCTGCCTGTGTTTGAGACAGTCATGATGGCCGGCGGATTTTTGTTTCTCCTCTATATGGGCTGGGTGACTTGGAACAGCCGTCCGAAAGCAAATCAAAATGAGAAAAATACGTTCACAGCTAAAAAGCAAGCTGCGTTTGCGGCCGCCGTTTCTCTTTTAAACCCACACGCTATTCTCGACACGATCGGCGTCATCGGCACGAGCTCCCTCCAATATTCTGGGCTTGAGAAATGGCTCTTTATGGCTGCCTGCATCGCTGTTTCTTGGATTTGGTTTATCAGTCTTGCGATAGCGGGCCGGCTGTTTCAGACGATAGATACGAGCGGCAGGCTTATGCTGATCGTAAACAAATGCTCTGCAGTTGTGATGTGGGCAGCAGCAGGGTATTTCGGGATATCGCTTTTCAGCAATTGAAGGAATAACGAATGAAACAGCGAATGTCTTAGAAAAGGAGGCAATGCTGATGACTGATGCAAAACAGTTTTATGACTACCATTCCTGGGCGAACAAGCGAATATGTAACCATATCGAAAACCTGCCCGAGGAAACTGCTTATCAAGAAGTAAAGAGCGTATTTCCTTCTATCAGCGACGTGCTGCTTCATATGTGCAGGGCTGACTACATTTGGCTGAACGTTCTTTCGGGAGTGGCCTACCAAGAGATTATAGTCGGCGCAGGCAAATTTGAGTCCGTGCATGGTAATATGGAAGCGATAAAACAGCACTCTTCCGAGTTGGAGTCACAGTATCATGAATTCTTCAGCCGCCAGACGGACTTAGAACAGACCGTATCAATGCAGCATCCGAAACTCGGGACACTGGAAACAACTTATGCAGACATCATCCTGCATGTCGTCAATCACGGCACTTATCACAGAGGGAACGTGACCGCAATGCTGAGGCAGCTTGGCCATACAGGTGTACCTACTGATTATGTGTACTATTTATATGAAAAGAGAGAAAGCAAGGGCTGAACTGTCCTTGCTTTTTTGATAGGAACGAGTTGCGGGAGTGCGGAAGCCGCAGGCGTATCATGATAACGTTTACAAACTAGTGTGCGCACCCTTCACATCCAGCTGTACGGGCCTGCCGCTTCGATACGAATTGGTCGCGGCGATGCCAACTTCTAAATTGATCGTCGCATCGATATCTGTCACGATCGGTGTTGTTCCATTCCGGACACACTCAACAAAATGCTGCAGCTCTAAGCAGTAGGCTTCATGAAAACGAGTTTGAAAGTCTGGGATAATATCATAGCTGCTCCCTTTCGCTGTCAGGATGGTCACATGTTGATTTCTCAAAGTCCCTATGAAAATACTGCCCTCAGTCCCGATAACTTCCGCCCGGATGTCATGTCCGTATGGAGAGGTTCTGCTTGCCTCGACATCCCCCGCTGCGCCGGAGTCAAATTCTAAATACGTCAGCGCCTGATCCACATCGCCATACTGCTCCATAAACGGGTTGTTCAGGATCCTGCCGTGTCCCGAAACAGAAGTAATCTCCGCTCCTAGCAAATAACGGGCCATATCATAGTCATGGATAGAGCAGTCAATAAAAATCCCTCCGCTGTGTTTGATAAACTCTGCGGGAGGCGCTCCCTGGTCGCGCGTAAAGCCTTTATAGTAGATGGGTTTGCCGATTTCCCCAGCGTCGATCCGCCGTTTGGCATCTGCGTATGCGGGATCGAATCGTCTCATAAAGCCGACTTGGCAAATGACTCCCGTCTCTTTCACTTTTTCAGAAACTGCCTTTGATTCCTCAAGGCTTAATGTCAGCGGTTTTTCAACGAAGATCTGCTTGCCGTTCTCCGCTGCTTTGATGATCATATCACCATGTGTGCTTGTCGGCGTTACGATAATGACAGCGTCAATGCTGGGATCTTCTAACATCTCATACGGGTCCTCTGACCATTTTTCGATACCGAATTCTCTGGCAACCTGCTCCGCTCTCCCTTTCAACGGATCACCGACACTGACCAGTTTTGCCCCCGGAACACTGGAGACGAGATTTTTCGCATGATAATAACCGAGCCTTCCTAATCCTAATACTGCGCACCTTACTTGATGTTTCACGTCCCATCCTCTCCTTTATGTCATTTTAGGATCGCCTCGAGAAAGCGCTTTCTCCTAACCAGCTAAAAAAACAGCGGTTCAATCCGCTTTAACATATTGCGCAAGCGCTTTCTCAAAAGATGGTTTCATTTTACACTGCCTGTTGTTTACACGCAATATGTTTTTTAGCTTCAACTGTCAAAATGAAAAGAGCCCGCTTATTAGCGGGCTCTTGGTTTGAGGGGTGATGTAGAATGTCTGACCACGAGCTCAGGCGGCAGCACGATTTTTTGTTTCGTCTTTCGTTTTCCTTCGATTGCTTCTGCCAGCAGTTCGATGACACTCCGCCCCATATCTTTAATCGGCTGGCCCACGGTGGTCAGGGGCGGGGCAGCCATTTCTGCAAGTATCGTGTTATCAAAACCGATGATGGAAAGGTCATCCGGCACTTTTATGCCTCTCATTCTCGCAGCTTGTATAGCGGCGCAGGCCAATACGTCGTTGAAGGCAAAAATAGCCGTTGGAGCGTTCCTGTCCAACAATTTTCCCGCTTCTTCCTTACCGCTTTCCAAAGAAAATCGCGTCGGAACGATAAGCGATTCATCGACAGGCACGCCCGCTTCCTCCATCGCCTGACGGAAGCCTTTGATTCTGTTTTTTTCACCCGTCGTTGACCCGTCTCCCACAATGCAAGCGATGTTCGTATGGCCGAGTGACAGAAGATGCTTGGCAGCCTCGTACCCGCCACGAACGTCATCCACCACGATAATATCCATCGGAAGCAGCGGCTTATCCTGAGAAATCATGGCGAGCGGAATTTGTTCGCTGGCGATTTCCTCCAAAGCAGACATGCTGTCATGATTCTCAATCCCAGTCGCAAAAATAATCCCGTCCACTTTTTTCTGCTTCAGCACCGAAAAATATTTTGTTTCTTTTTTCGGATTGTAATCAGTACTGCAAATCATCATTTGAAAACCGAGCTCATCCGCCCTTTCCTCAATGCTTTTGGCAAGTTCGCCGTAAAACGGATTTGAAATATCAGGCGCCACAAGTGCAATCATATTCGTTCGTTTTCCTGTTAACGCCGCGGCGTGGACATTGGGCGTGTACGCCATTTCCTTCATGACATTCATCACCTTCTGCCGCGTTTTCTCGCTGATTCTGCCCGTCTTGTTAATCACACGCGACACAGTTGTGATCGAGACTCCCGCCGCCCTTGCCACATCGTAAATTGTTGTTTTCATGTTCATCCCTCGTCTGGTTATTGAACTTTCCGGCTGACAATTTTCCGGTATTCAATTGGTGAAATGCCTTCTATCTGCTTAAAGAGTTTTGAAAAGTATGTCGGGTCTTCCATTCCGACCGTTTCCGCAATGACGCCCATTTTATCATTTGTAGAGGATAAAAGGCGCTTTGCTTCCGTCATTCTCACCCGGTTCGTGTATTGTGCCGGCGTAACGCCTAGCACCTGCTGCATGCAGCGGCTCACATAATCCTGATGATAGTGAAGGGCGAGCGAGAGATCCTTGATTGTCGTCTTTTCCTTATAATGTTCCTGTAAGTACCGGGCCGCCTCCCAGGCAACCCGCTCTTTCGCAGACGGAATTTGAAACGCCTCTTTTTGAAGATGCAACATCAACTCCTCAAATAAAATTTGCTTTCTAAGCGGCAAATCGGAGTTTTCCGCGGAGTAATCGATCAGCCTTTCAAACTGCTGCGCCATAAACTGCGGACGCTGCACCTTTCCTTTTCTCGGCAAAGCCAGTCCGTAGCGGGCCGGCTCCTCGAAACTTCCTTTTTCCTGCTGAAGCTCAGACCAATTGCTGCCTCCTTTTGCCGTAAATTCATATTGATGTTCATCGAAGTGAAGCCAGTAATAGGAGGTTGCTTCATCACTGCCCTTCGTCCCGTAATGTTCAAGACCGGGGGAAAGCAAGATGTACTCGCCGCCTTCAACAGAGAATGATGTTTCATTTTCCGTTATATATAACGTTCCCTGTTTGACGTATATCAGATCAAACACGGAGAATACACGTTTCACATGGGTTTCTCCCCTTTTAAAAATCCCTTCTCCAGCTGCGATAAATACCGGAAAAGGCGGTACTGTAAACAGGATGCGGGGCATTTTGATCATCCTCCTTTTTAAGTCGGATTTTTGCAAGAAGTATCGTTTCTCTCCCTTTTTATTATAAGGAAATGGAGGTACACTTTAAAACGTTGATTTTATTTACGAAAGGGGTTAGACACAATGAAACAAGCTGTCTTCAAATCAACTGCTTTGAAAAAACCCGCTGCTGACAAAACGTTCTCATTATTTTCGCTTACTTGGCCGATCTTTATTGAGGTCTCATTATATATGTTTATGGGTAATGCCGATACACTGATGCTCAGCCAATACTCAGATAACAGCGTGGCAGCAGTCGGCGTCAGCAACCAGATTTTGAATTTAATTATCGTGATGTTCAGCTTTATCGCCACAGGAACGACCGTTATCATTTCACAATTTTTAGGGTCACGGCAAAAGAAAGAAGCCATGGAAGTCGCTTATGTGTCAATCGGCGCCAACTTCTTTATCAGCCTTGCCATCAGCGCCATCGTCTTTTTCGCGGCTGTCCCTCTGCTTCATATGATGGGATTAACAAGTGACCTGATGCCTGATGCAAAAGTCTTTTTACAAGTTGTCGGAGGTCTGTCCTTTATTCAGGCTTTAATCATGACATTCAGCGCGATCTTAAAAAGCTACGGCTACACAAAGGATACAATGTTTGTCACAATCGGCATGAACGTATTAAACATTGCCGGAAACTTTGTTGTGATTTTCGGTCTGTTCGGTTTTCCTGTTCTCGGCGTTGCCGGTGTGGCCATGTCTACATCTATCGCCCGTGTCATCGGATTAATCGCGATGATTGTCATTGTCAACAAACGCATCCAGCTGAAAATGTCGCTGAAAAAAGTCTTTCATATGCATAAAGAGCATTTGCGCAAGCTGCTGAAAATCGGCATCCCTTCTGCGGGAGAACAGCTTTCATACAACCTGTCGCAAATGATTGTCACGTATTTTATCGCCATCATGGGCGCGCAGGCTTTGACAACAAAAGTGTATACGCAAAATATTACGATGTTTATTTTGCTGTTCGGCACTGCGATCAGCCAGGGCACGCAAATTTTAATCGGACGCTATATCGGCGGCAAACAGTTTGATGCCGCGTATGAGCGCTGCATGAAGAGCCTATATTGGGCACTCGGAATTGCTGCGGCTACATCGGTTTTGATGACCATTTTTTCAAAAGACCTGATCGGCATCTTTACACAAAGCCCTGACATTATTGCGACTGCGAGCCTTTTGATTGCCATGACGATTATCCTTGAACCGGGCCGCTCGTTTAATGTCATTATCATTAACTCCCTGCGTGCCGCGGGGGATGCAAAATTCCCGGTTTACATGGCAATGATTTCAATGTGGGGCATCGGTCTCCCGCTTGCTTATCTATTCGGCATCCACCTCGGTTTCGGTCTTGCCGGCATTTGGATTTCCTTTATCGCGGACGAATGGGTCCGGGGAATCTTAATGTATAGAAGATGGCGCTCACGCATCTGGATTCAAAAAGGTATGGCGTAACACCTGGCACAAACAAGGCCGGGTGTTTTTTAGATGTCAGACAGAATCTGCTTCACTTCGTTCTCTGTGAGACCGTATTGATGTTGAAATACATCGTGCTGCTTCGCCCGGATTTTTTCTAAAACAGCCCGGTACAAATGAAGAGCGGCTTTCACCGTTTTTTGAGAATACTGCGGAAATAGCGGCAAGGCATCCTGACTCTCCTCAAGGTAGGCTTCCGCTTCAAAAGCGATATACTCCCACGTCATTGTGAATGCCTTATTCACGACACCCTTCTGAAGGTCGTCCTCTGTATATCCAAATTGCTGCATCACCTGCCGGGGGATGCGGCTTTTTTGCTGTTGGCCAGTGCCGATATCTCTCAAAAGCCGAATCAGCTGAATCGCTAAACCGAGAGAACCGGCTGCATGTGTAAGCTGTTCTCGATGCCGGCGCGCCATGACCGGGAGCAGCATCAATCCGGCCGCACCTCCCGTTTGGTATGCGTGCATAAGCAGTTCATCAAGGCTTTCGTACGGTGTATCTTCCGCTTTCTGTGCGGCAATGAACTCACGGAATGGCTCGCTGTCCAATGTAAAGGTCTGATACGCATGGCTGAAAGCCTTCCATAAAAAATGATTCCCGTTATATGTCCCGGAAAAAACATGTTCCGCCTCAGCTTCAATGGCAGATAACGCGTGCTCATCCGCATTGGCTGCCGTATGGCAAAATGCCATGACCGCCCAAGCAGCCTGTCTTTGCTTCAGCGGAAGAAACGAGAATGCTTTGTAACAGGCTGGTTCACGGGCGCTGACGATCTGCCCGCACTGCTGATAGGCTTCTTTTATCTCTTTCATTTCTTTTCACTCCTATGTATCACTGCTTCTTCAAGTCTATTATGTTTTTTCCCAATTGTATATGAAGAAAAAGCCGATTCCCCTACACAGAATCGGCTTTTTCTTTAACCCTCATCAATATCAATGCGGTACGCTTCAAACCATGTATGAATTTGGGCAAGGTGGGCGATCAGCTGAGGCCCCTTCATGAGCTGCCCGAACCACGGAACCTGAAAGGAAGAGCCTTCTGTCTCTAAAAGCTGATCCAATTGTTTTCTGTCCAGCAGAGTATGAAGCACCGAGTCCTTTTGGCTTCTGATCGTTTTCAGCCATTCGCTGACGCCTTTTGTATATTCCGGATGGTGTGTTTTCGGATACGGGCTTTTTTTGCGATACAGAATGTCATCAGGCAAAATGCCCTCGAGCGCTTTACGCAAAATGCCTTTTTCCCGGTTGTCATGCATTTTCATTTCCCATGGGATATTCCAAACATATTCCACGAGCCGGTGATCGGCGAACGGCACCCGCACTTCAAGGCTCGCACCCATGCTCATGCGATCCTTCCGATCCAAAAGGTTCGTCATAAACCAAAGCATATTTAAATAGAACAGCTGTCTTCTTGCTTTGTCCACACCCGTTTCTCCGTCTAATAATGGCGTTTCCGCCAAGGTTTCTTCGTATTTGGCATTTACGTATTCTTTGAGATTCAATTTTTTCTGCCATGAATCAGAAAGCAGCTTGATCCGCTCTTCTGTCGACCTCATCCATGGGAAGCCCGACTCAACGTCTGCCATATGGAACCACGGGTACCCGCCGAAAATCTCATCCGCGCACTCTCCCGACAGGCTGACGACAAAGTCCTTTTTGATTTCCCGGCAAAACCACAGCAGAGACGAGTCGACATCAGCCATTCCCGGCAAGTCTTTGACCAGCACGGCTTCCTCCAAATGATCGACGAGATTCTTTTGGCTGATGACGCATTTGTGATGTGTTGTGCCGAAGGCCTCTGTCATTTTTTCAATCCAAGGCCCGTCGTCATTCGGCTGAAAAGCGCTCGCTTGAAAAAATTTATCGTTCTCTTCGTAATCAATCGAATAAGTATGAAGTGGTGCTTTTCCTCCCTTTTCAAAATGGCCTGCTGCAATCGCTGTAATGGCGCTTGAGTCCAGTCCGCCTGATAGGAACGTACAAACCGGCACATCCGACACAAGCTGTCGCGTCACCGCATCCTGAAACAACAATCTGACATTGGCAACCGTGTCATCAAAACTGTCCGTATGTTTTTCGCTTTCAACATTCCAATAACGCCAAATATTCAGCCCGTTTTTAGAAAACGTCAGCGCGTGAGCCGGCCGGACTTCTTTTATGCCTTTAAATACGCCAGTTCCCGGGGTTCTGGACGGTCCAAGCCCGAAAATTTCAGAAAGTCCTGTTCTGTCCACTTGCGCTTTTATATCAGGGTGTGCGAGGATCGCTTTTATTTCGGACCCGAAGAGAAAAGAAGATCCTTGCTTTGTGTAAAAAAACGGCTTCACACCGAGACGGTCTCTCGCTGCATACAGCAGATCGCGCTTTTCATCCCACACAGCAAAAGCGAATATGCCATTGAGATGGTCTACACAGTCTTCCTGCCATTCAATGTAGCTGTGCAGCAGCACCTCGGTATCTGACGTCCGCTCGAACTGATGGCCCCGCGCCCGCAATTCTTTGCGCAGATCCTCCGTGTTATACAGCTCACCATTGTAAATAATGGTGTACGTATCCCCTTTATAAGTGCATGCCATCGGCTGGCGTCCGCCTTCAATATCCACAACCGCAAGCCTTTTATGTCCGAATAAAACATGGTGCTCTCCCCAAACGTTAGAATCATCAGGCCCCCGTTTGGAAAGAGTGTCTGTCATTCTGTTGATCGTTTGTTTTTCCTGGACGAGCTGCTTTTTAAAATCGACCCAACCCGTAATTCCACACATGTGATATCAGCTCCAATCCCGTTTCTTTCGTAACAATTTCGTTTCTTTCAGCACCTTAGTAAGTTTATGCATCTATAGGCAGATAGTTGATTTGTCCACAAAAGAGTTGTATGGGACAGGCTTGAATTGGAAAGAAAGGAGAGGAAAGAAGAAAAAGGAGACAGCATGCATGAAACGGAAACAATTATTATATAAAGAGGAAAGAAAATGGGAATACGGCACCATCCTTATCGAAGATGGCATCTGTTTAATCGAAAACGGGGAAGGCGATATACTGCTGGCAGACAGTCTTCATCACAGCCCAATTTGGATCCATCATAAAGGAAAATGGGAGCAGGCCGGCTTCCAGGATAAATTGATTCTGGCATGCGGTGAAGAAAACATCTCCCTTTCAGGCGGAGAACGCATCCGCTATGAAAAATCAGTCAAGCGGCCGCTTATGGCGCTTTTGGATTCGCTTGATGACGAAACCTTTCTCGCATTTTTACAGCACTTGCACAGCTTTGGCTTATCGGTATTCGATTGCGTCTTTTCTTATAATAAAGGAGTCTTTTCGAATTCATCGGAGGAGCAGGGTGTTTCTTTCTATCACTTTTCAAACGACACCGCCCAATGCGCGATGCAGCATCACTACAGCAGCGAAGGGACAGGAGACCGGTTCGAATGGACGGCTTCAAATGGAAAGCGATCCATTATGTATTCAGCAGTCCAGCGGGGGCGCAAATAAAAAAAGCGGTGCAGTGAGCACCGCTTTTAGATTACTTTTCAACAACAACTTTTACATCCTTGCTTTCTTTTTTGTCTGTGTCAGCAGCCGTGACGTACAGTACCGTTCCGGCTTTTTGTTTTTTGATTTTCACCGTGAACGTTCCTTTCGCGTCAGCTTTGGCAGAAGCAATGACTTTCTTTGATTTGTTTTTCACTCTGATCATTGCCTTGCTGTTCGCCTTTCCTTTCACTGCCGTATCCTTCGTTTTCACTGCATTTACTTTCGGTGTGCCGGAAGGTTTCCCTTTGACGACGACAACTTTATACGATGTTTTTGCATCGCCTTTTGTCGCTTTCACATACAGTACTTGATCTTGTTTTTGAGTCGAGATATTGACCTTGAACGCACCGTCTTTTCCGGCTTTGGCGCTGCCGAGTTTTTTCTTGCCGTTCATGACCTCGATAAGCGTGCCTTCCTTCGCGCTTCCTCTGACGGCTGTTTGTGTGCTTTCAAGCTTGTTGACTTTGAGCTGTATATCAACTGCGCTGACAGCCTTCATGACATTCAGCCGCCCGTAGCCAGAGTGCCAGTCTACTCCAGGCGTCTTTGGAATGTCAATCGGATCGCCATTATCGTCATACATTTCTTCTTCCTCGCCATCCACGCTTTCAAAGGAAATATCATCTGCCGTCTTTTTCAAAATATCCTCTGCCTCTGTTCTTTTCAGCTTAGGGTTTTGAGCGAACAGCAATCCTGCAGCAGCGGCAGCATATGGCGTCGCCATAGATGTTCCGCTCATGTACGTGACATTTCCGTTCGGCACTAAGCTCGGGATATCAGACCCTGGAGCAGAGATATCCAGACCTTTTCCATAGTTAGAGAAATCAGCAGTCATATCCATGCGGTTCGTTGCCCCGACTGACATCACATATTTAGAAGAAGCAGGATAAGATAAGGAATTGGCTCCGTCATTCCCGCTGGCTGCGGCAATCAAGACATTTTTGTCAGCTGCGTATTTCAAAGCAAATTCAAGTACGCGGCTGTAGCCTCCGCCCAAACTTAAATTAATTACCTTGGCTCCTTTGTCAGCAGCATATTTGATGCCGAGGGCAATTTGTTCAGTATCTCCGTAGCCTGTGGAATCAAGCACTTTTACCGGGATAATTTTCGCTTTGGCATTCAATCCAGTCATAGAATAACCGTTATCGCTTTGAGCTGCAATAATGCCTGCGACGTGTGTCCCATGCCCCTGATCATCCATTGCGTTGTTATTCCGTCCCACAAAATTACGCCCGAGATCGGTTCTTACTTTTCCTTTTAAATCGGCAAGCGTGCTGTCCACACCTGTGTCTACTACTGCAATCAATGTATCGTTCAGCTTGCGTTTAGACAGCAATGTGCTGGCAGGCTCGTATTTCACATCGGCATTTTTGACACCGCCATTTTCACCGTTGTTTTTAAGCGGCCATTGGTAAGGGTATTGAATATCGTTTGAAAGGCTTTTGTATTCCTGCACAGGTTCCGCAAACTCTACGTTAGACATCTTGGATAATGTCGCAGCAGCGCTTTTGACCCGTTTTGCGCTAGCCGTATATGTGCCGTTCTGTTTCTCGTCTTTCGGAAGCTCAAATGAATAAAGATTGTCAAACAGTTTCTTTGCCTTTTTCACATTGGAAATGTCTTTTTTCGATTGCGCACTTGCAGAAAAGCCCTTCATTTCATTATGTACGGATGAGAGGCTTTTATTGTTCTTCACCTTGAAAATGACCTTTGTTGTCTGAACTTCACTTTTTGCCGCAATACTGTTTTCTGTTAAAATAGCTCCTGCTGTTTTGCCTTGCAGCTGCTTGATATTGAATCGTTCCGCCTGTTTCTTTATCTCCTCTTTAAGGAAAGACGGGACTGATTGTAAAGCTGTATCATACAGCCGGTTGATTGCTTTTTGATCTTTTTCAGTTATCTTATATGAAGAAGACGCACCGGTTTCTGACACATCATCAAACAACGGCTTTAATGTCACAAGATCTTGATAGATTTCATTTCTCGCAGTTTTATTGAGTGCGAGCTTTGCCACGATAAACGGTGCCGCTTTGTAGTAAAGGCTAGTCAGCTCTTTGCCTTCTGCTGTTTGGCTCAGCTGCTCATCACGAATCGCTCTCAGCTTGTCTAGGATGCTTTTTCCCGATTTTTTCTGATCGACACTCATTTCCACCGGACAAGCTTCTTCCTGTTCTAAATCTGACGGCTGCTTATTCGTGCCTTTATACCCAATCGAATACTTGGCTTCCGCAGCTGCTTCTGCCGTTCCGCCGTCCTCTGGTTCTTCTTCTCCGAGGTATTCAACTTTTACATAGTAAGGGCCGCTCCACGCGTATGGAAAAATGATTTCGCTTTTTCCATCCTCCGCCGTAAAAGAACGGTACATCTCAAACGTTTCATCTTTAAGCGCTTTTTCCATACTTGGATATACAGATACATTCAGTACTGAATCACTCTTTACGGTCAAGGCCATATGTGAGTTTTTCTGAATATCCGCTTTTCCCGGAGTCACTTTGTACCATTTCACCTGTTCCGGTTCCTTCATGGTGCCTGTCTGTTCTTTGCCGTTTTCCAGAGCCGCCGCCTGATCGATCGCTCTAGCCGCTGCCGCTTTGGTTCCCGGAGAAAAAAGGCTGAAGATCAGTGCAAAAATGAGCACTGCCGCCACAAACGAGCTGAATTTTCTGCGTTTCATGATATCCCTCCTGTAAAATAATGAATCTTCTTGAAGGTATCATAATTTCATAGGACGAGATACCGCTTATAGGGAATTTTAAGGTTATTTTAAATGATTTGGAATATAAGGGAGGAAATACCTAAAAACCCGACTCCATCTTAGGGCCGGGTTCATGCTCTTTCTATTAAAACAATTGAAAACCGATTGGCAAATGCAGACCGAGCAGCACTGTCAGCACGAGGACAATGATGAAGCCGATCCATAGGCCTCCGGTTGACTTTTCTTTTTTCTTGCGGATGAGAAGCATTTCCATCAGGCCGATGGTGATAATGCCAAGAATCATTTTGCCGGCGTATTCTCCGTTCCAGTTGGCGAAACGGACAAACAGCTCAGCTCCTGTCAAAATAATAAGGATATAGAATAACCGCAGAATCATATGAGTGATTTTTGCGCCTTTCGCACTTCTTGACGAATACAGCGAGTAGCTGACGAAAAGCAGAATCAGCGCTACCACCCATGTCGTAATATGTAGGTGTGTCATACAGGTTCCCCCTATCAGATAAATTACCCCACTTATAGTACCATGAACTTGTCCTCTGCCACAAAGATGAGTCTCAGAAAAAACGGGCGGGTTCGAGTCCGCCCCTGTTTGATTCAGCCGATTTGGTTTGACAGCGTTCCGATCGGGTCAATCGTAATGTCGATTTTGTCACCTGGCCGCAAGAATTTTGGCGGCTTAAATCCCTTTCCGACTCCAGACGGCGTACCGGTGGCAATGATGTCTCCCGCTTCAAGCGTCATCCCCTTTGAGAGGGTTTCAATTAATTCTGGAATGGAAAAGATCATATCGCTCGTCGAACCGGATTGGCGCAGCTCGCCGTTGACTCTTGTTTCAACCTTGAGGCGCTCAGGCTCCTGAATCGATGATTTATGTACAAGCGCGGGTCCCATCGGACATGTCGTATCCAGGCTTTTTCCGATAAAAAACTGCTTATGCTTTTTTTGCAGATCACGCGCCGTGATATCATTCACAATCGTATATCCGAAAATATGGTCATAGGCGTCTTCTTTTGAAATGCGAGTGCCGCTTTTTCCGATGACGACAGCAAGCTCTCCTTCATAATCAAGCTGAGAGGTGACCTCTTCATGGCTGTTAACGATATCACCATGCCCTGTAACCGTTACCGGCGATTTTGTAAATACCATCGGATGCTCCGGAATGTCAGCTTCGCTTCCCATTTCAATCGCGTGGTCCCTGTAGTTTTTGCCGATGCAGATGATATTTTTTGACGGCTTAGGAATGGGTGCATGAAGCTTCACCTCAGATAATGAATACATAAATGATCCCAGCTCATCATTCGGTTTCTTTGCCCACTCGGCCAGCTGCCTTGCATGTGCAACAAATTTATCCCCTTCTGCGATACATTCAATCAGCGATCCCGGAATCGTCTCAAGTTCAAACAGTTTTTTTTCAGCCTTTTGCAAGTCCATAATTTTCTCATCATCAATGATCAGGCCGACAAACATTCGGTTGTAAAGTTCCCCTGTCGCAAATTTCATGTTATTCCTCCATCATCTTTTAAATCAGAATGCTCCTTCTTGTATTCTCTGTCGAATGCTGAAATCCCTTTTTCTCATATCCGTTTTCATTTCGTTTCAGGACGGGCTTGCTGCACATATCATACAAATGTCGTTTTGAGGAGGAGGAAAGAATATGGAGAGCGTACATTTATTTTTTCATCGGCAGCAGCTGAATCGTAAAGGTACTGCCAAAGGGCTTCTGGTGACAAACCGATCAGTTTCTCCCATTCTTCTCACACAGCGTGACAAGGCGGAAAAGGTATCCTATGAAATCAGCTGGGAAAAGTCTCTGTTTGGTGAAAGCACACTTTTTTTGAATGCGGAACAGGATGATCCGTCCCTGATGCGTCGCAGGCTCGCTTATTGTTTTTTTAACCAGATCGGCGTCCCTGCTCCCGCTGCCTCGTACAGCTTTCTGACCATCAATGGCGAGCCAGAAGGGATTTATTTGAGCATCAAGAACCATCAGCTAGCCGATAGAACAAGTTACCGAATGAAGACAGCCGATCCGAGGGTTCCGCTGTCCGTTTTTAAACATGAATCTTCCCCGTTCTTACACGAATTTCTGACGCTGATCCGCACAGCTGAAGATGACGAATTGGCTGAACGCATTAAAATGTATCTGGATGTCAAACTGTTTTTTTTGTGGCTGATCGGCAGCGCCTGCACCAATCAAGGCTTTTATTACACATTTTGTTTAAACGAATCCGGCCGGCTTCACGTTTCCCCGATAGAGACCAGACCGCTTGCCGCACGCGGAAGATCTGACGAAGACCCTCTGCTGACAAAAGGTCGGACGCTTTCGTCAAGGCTTCTTGCCATTCCCGCCTTCCGGTCTCAATATCACACGTTAATGAAAAACGTGCTGAACCGGTCGTTTACCATTGAACGATTGTCTCCTTTCATCAGCGAATGGCATTTTGACATTTGTCAAAAAGCTTATGATGATCCTTTCATAAAAAAAAGCCCCTTGCAATTCGAAAAGGAGCAGACAAACATACTTAGAGAAATTGAGGAGCGGCAGGACTTTTTGCAAGTACACTTAGCAAGACTATAGTCCTTTCTTCCATTAAAAAGGCCGCAGCAAAAATTGTCGCTTTTTTAGTCAAATTGACGAAAGGCAACCTTTTCAGTAAAAATGGGTTATACTAACGATATCCGTGTTTATCAAAATAAATTCTAGAATTGGAGATAGTGTAATGAACAGCAAAATTGAAGAAATGAGAGTCACACTAATTGAAACAGCGCAAAAATACGGCATGAATTCCAAGGAAACGATTCAATGCAGCCAAAAGCTGGATAGCCTGCTGAACACCCGAATTAAAGAAGAGGGGATATCCCGAAAACTCCCGTATGTAAATCATTATCTATAACAATTTGAATACACCACATGTAACTCCGCTTTTTGCTCAGCACTTCTGGGATATACCTTGGGGCGAGAATATGCCCGCCCAAAAATCGGATTCCGCAGCACGACATACTCCAAAAAGCATTTCTTCACGCAAAAACACCAAAAGAGACTGAAACAAAAATCACGCAGGCGGATAGCGGCACCCATCGCCGCATTTCCGCTCAATTGATACAATACCCGCTTTTGAAATGTTTAAACATAACGGCCGAAAAATGTGATCGCTTACATTCAAAGCCGATATGCCCCATTTTAAATTTCTCTCACACATATGTGCGTTTGTCATAAGCTATCGTGAATAGCCCAATTAAAATCAAATTCTATTTTTACTTTACCTGCCTTTTTTCAATTTTTCAACAAAGGATGTGCTCGTATGCCGGCCATTGTCGGAGCGTTTAAAATTAATGCGATTGGTACGAGCGGAGTCATTCACATCGGGGACTGTATTACGATTTCTCCTCAGGCCGAGGTCAGAACGTTTGCCGGTGCGGGCAGTTTTAATACCGGTGACAGCCTCAAGGTGATGAATTACAAAAACGCGACGAATGTGTATGACAACGATGCAGTTGATCAGCCGATCGTAGGGAATGCGTAAAGGAGTGTGCTTCATGAACTTTTATATTAATCAAACCATTCAAATTAACTATCTCCGGCTGGAATCAATCAGCAACTCCTCCATTCTGCAAATCGGAAGCGCCGGGTCCATTAAATCGCTTTCTAACCTGTACAATACAGGCAGCTATGTAGAAGCGGCTCCCGAGGTTTCCGCTCAGGGACAGCCAGTCGAATTACAGGAGCCCGATACAGGTTCATTGGTTCCGCTCCAGCCTCCTGGCCGTTAATCATATGAAAGAGGTGAAAGACATGTATGATCAATCTGTTTCCTCTTACTTGCAAAACTTGAATTCCTTCGTTCAGCAGCAGGCGCTTCATATTCAGCAGCTCGAACGTCAGCTGAAAGAGATTCAAACTGAAATGAATACGATGAAACAGCGGCCGGCCACTACCATTGAGCGGGTGGAGTATAAATTTGATCAGCTGAAAATCGAAAGGCTTGACGGGACTTTGAATATCGGCTTAAATCCGACAGACCCGAACAGCCTCCAAAATTTTGAAGTCAGCCAAACAGCACCTGAAATTGGGATGATGCAGCAGGAAGAGAGTGCCCAGCTCATGCAGCAGATCCGCCAGAATGTCGACATGTACTTAACCGAGGAAATCCCAGATGTTTTGGAGCAGCTTGAAAACCAATATAACAGCAGGCTTGACGATACAAACAAGCATCATGTCATTGAAGACATCAGAAAACAAATGGACAGCCGAATTCACTATTATATGTCCCATATCAAAAAAGAAGAAAATACACCGCCTAAACAATATGCGGAACATATCGCTGAGCATGTGAAGCGTGACGTGATCCGTGCTGTAGAACATTTCCTGGAACATATTCCATCCGAAATGAAAGGAGATGAGCAAGCATGATCTTTACAGTCATCAACCGCAACCTGGAAGTCGGGGATATCCGGATGAATGGTGTATCCAGCTCCTCTGTTTTCCACATCGGAGACACTGAATCCATCTATCTGTCTTCTATTTTCGATACACCGCCAGAATCTCTTATTATCGGGCCGTTTGCTCCGCTGCCGTCAGAATAATGCTTAAGCGTATATCCCGCATTAGACTGCTTAAAATTAACTCCCTTGGAATAGCAAGTGTGTTTCAAGTCGGCGACACAAACGAAATCGATATGAGTGTAAAAGTATTTGCTGTTCAGCGCTCACTGTCCACGTTTTACAATAATGAAGGCTCATTTAACAGAAAGGAATACCAGATCTTTCAGCAGCAGGCAGTGAAGCCGATTCCCGAAACAGGTGTACAAAGCGCATTTTGCCACGAGGTGCCGGTTATTCATGTTCGCAGCATCAAAATTCAAGGGGTCTCCTCCTCTTCTGTTTTTCATGTGGGGGCGGCCTCGCTTGTTCGCGGCGATGCGAGAATCAAACATATCAGGCAGATTCAGTCTCCGCGCTCACAATCGCCAGACAAGAGCATATAATAAACAGAGACTTCGATAAAGGGTGTCGTTTATGCCAGCAATTGTCGGGCCTATAGCTATCAATTCCATATCGGGCGGAGTCGTAAACTTTGGTGATTCCTTTTACCTTTCTCCGAAAAGCTCTTCAAAATCTGCGCTCGGTTCGGGAGCAGGAAACACGGGAGATTTCCTTCTATTAAACAACGCAGTCAACGCGACAAATTATATAGACCCCGATGTCAGCGATCAGGATATGGTTGGAAACGGATAAAAGCAGCCGCTCTGCAAAGAGAGGGCTGCTTTTTAGTCATCTTTTCTTTTTTCGTTCATTTGATTTCTTTGTTTTGATCAGCTTCTCAGACGGCTGTTTTCTGATCCATTTGACAAACCGGGCAAGCTGCGGATCGCTTCGGAGTTCATCTATTCCGTTTAAGCGAACGGCAAGCTCTTGATTGGTATATAAGGCATGAATCTGTTTATGGCAAGGAATACAGAGCATCGCTGTCGGCAGAAACGTTCCGCCTTCCTCTTTCGGTGTGAGATGGTGCTCTGTCAGCTGGACATCGCTCCGGCCGCACAGCTCACATATTCCGGCAATCCGCTTTGCCATATCCGCTCCTCCCTTACATCAACTCAAGTGATACCCGTGTTCCACGGCCGCTCGGTTCAGCCGGATGGACGATCAGCTTTTTCGGAAGCCGTGCCCGCAGTTCCTGCACATGGCTGATGACACCGACAGACAGATTGTCTGACTGCAGTTTTTCCAAGGCTGTCACAACCGTATCAAGCAGATCTTGATCTAAGGTGCCGAACCCTTCATCTAAGAAAAAGAACTGGAGCGGGTATTCTCCGCGAAGCTGGATCTGCGCAGACAGCGCAAGAGCCAGAGAAAGCGAGGTGAGGAAGGTCTCTCCCCCAGATAAGCTAGATACCGGGCGTTTGACGCCTCCATTCGCGTCATCCCGCATCACGAATCCGCCTTCTGAATCCACTTCGATGGCATAGCGCTGTCTCGTCAGCATGCCGAGTCTTGCTGATGCGTCCCGCGCAACGCTTTCAAGCTGCTCCTCAGCTAAAAATTCAACAAAGGTATTGCCTTTAAACACAGCTTGCAGCTTGTCCAGCCTGTCGATATGCGTCTGCCATTTCTTCAATTCAGCTTCAATTTCGTTAAATCGTTTATGATGGTCGCGAATGACGGCCAGCGCTTTCGCTGCTGCGCCTTTTTCCTCTATAGCAGCGCCAAATGCGTCCTCAGCTTCTTGTAATGCCGTAACGGTTTCGCTCCATTCGCTCTCTGATAAGGCTCTGCCGGCAAGTATCTCTGCAACTCGTTCTAAGTTTGCAGCATTTTGCTTCAGTTTATCCATAAACTGATCTATGTCCGCTTTCATCTTGTCAAGTTCATCGGCTGGGATGAGACTTCGCTCCACCTCTTCAGTCCGGGTAAAACGGGTGCTTTTCGCATGCTCAAGCCAAGCAGCTTCCGCTTTTTCAAATCTGTCCTTCGCTTCTTTAAGAGTGAGCTCGCTTGCTGAAGCGCGGCTTTTCGCCTGATTGAGCATCGTTTGGGCGCTTTGCAGTTCTTCATACAGAGATTGCTCTTTTTCCTTTAACAGCTTTAGATCCTGCTGGACAGAGCGGAGTTTGATTTGGATCGAATCTCCTCTAGCGTAATCTCCTAGCTCGTGCTCATAATCAGCTATCAAGCTCTTGATGCGTTCAGCCGCATAATGAAGCTCCAGCTTTTCCCGTTCAAGCTGGTGTCCCGATTCCCGCAGCTTTTCCTTTTGTGCTTCATGCTCAGCAAGAAACGCGATGCTCTTCTCAATCCGTTTTTCGCATTCTTCTGCGGCCCGATCCTTTTCTTCAATGGCTCGCTGCCATTTTTCCGCTTCATTCACAGACTGATCCTGAAACGCTTCTTTAAACATGTTCAGGCGGCTGTCCATCGAGGACTGAAGCTCGGCGATGATGCTTTCAATCCGGTCAGCCTCTCTTTTTTCAAAACCGATTTTTTCATTAAGCTGATCGGCCTTTTTCAAAGACTCCTGATAGGCGCTGATCATTTGTGCCATTCGTGTTTTAACAGAAAGAATATCCTGTTTGACTCGTTTCCATTCAATTGTGGCAGTATCGAACGCCTCATGCACCGGCTGATTCTCGTAAGAAGCTGCCGCTTCAAGGTTCGGTACTTGAATCGTTTGCAAAAACGGACACTGTTCAATAAAGCGCGCAGACTGTTCTTCAAGCGTGATTTTGGCTGAAAGAATCTCCTGGCTGAGAGCTGCCGCTTCCGTCAATAACACATCCGTTTGTTTGATGTTCTCTTCAAGATTGCTGTCGAGCTCATATGTTTCATGTACTGAGGCAGACGGATCATGATGGATTGAACCGCAGACCGGACAGGGCTTTCCGGCGGTCAGCTTTTCGGCTAACTCTTTTGTGAGCAGGGCCACTCTTGCTTTTTCACGCTGCGAGTGAAGCGTTTGCTGTCTCTTTTTAGCCTGCTCAGTCATACGTGTTAATGAACGTTCTGTCTCACACACCATATGGTACACGGTTTGTACAGCCTCATATGCCTGAATGATGTTGCTTTTTTCCGCTTCCATCTTTTGAACGAGTGTACTCTTCTCCTCATTCATCTTTTGAAGCACGAGGTTCAATGCGTCACTTCGTTTTTTCTCTTTCGTGATTTGCTCTTCAGTCTGTCTGATGCGCAATGCCATTTCTGCGGCCTGCTGGCAGCTTTTTCGCTCATCTGATGTCACCTGCAGGGATTTGAGCTGCTGCTTCAATTCCGTCTGTCTGTTTTGCCCTCGTGTGAGACGGTCTGTTACAGTCTCCAATTCATTCATGACAGATTGAAGGGCCTCTTCTTTCTGCTGGAGTTCAGCTTTTTTGCGCTCTTCCTCTTGCTTGGCCTCACTCAGTTTGATTTCGATCTCCTGCAAACGGGAAAGCTGTTCCTGCTCAGTTAAAAGCTCAGGCTCTTTCTCGCTTTTATGCTGGCGCCACTCTTCATACTCTTCATGTTTTTGATGAAAGAAAGCGGTCCGGTCTGCTAAATCCTTTTGAGCAAGCGTTTGTTCCTTTTCAGCTTTTTCCTCATGCTGGATCGCTTCTGCATACCGGTCCGCATAGGGTTTCAGAGCGGCGGCTGTTTCGGCTTCCAGCAGACGCTTTTGCATGCTGTCTACTTGCGGCTGTTCTTCTTCGAGACGTTTTTTCTCTTCCTCATAAGCGGCTTTTTCCTTTTGGACATTCCAAATCTCCTGATACTCCGTAAACCGCGCTTTTGCCTGGTCACGATTCTTTCTCATCGCTTCCAGCCGTGCTTCTGCTTGTTCGAGAGCCTTTTCCGCCTGCTCAACCGCTTCTGAACTCGCCTCACCGAGACCGGACTGTTCAGCAAGCATTTCATTTTTTCTCGCATTGGCTTCCTGTGCCTGCCGTCTCAGCTTTTTCACAAGCCGGTCTCCATACTGCTCCAAATTAAATAAACGCTGAAGCATATGCCTGCGCTCCGCCCCTTTTAAAGACAGAAATTCAGCAAATTTCCCTTGCGGCAGGACCACTGCTCTCGTAAAGTCGTCGATTGTCAGCCCCAAGAGTTCCTCTACTCTTTTATTGACTTCGCTGGCTTTATCCGCCAGCACCGTATGCTCGTCCCTGATTTCGATGAAGCGGCAAAGTGCCGTTTTCACCTTCATTTCATCCGTTCTCTTAAAAACGCGCTCGACTTTGTAAGAGATTTGATGATTTGTCTGAAGCGCAAAGGTAAAGGAAACAGACAGCGTATCTTCCGCATGGTTTAAAATCCCGTGCGTATTATTCGCTGCCCGCTCCACCTTTCCGTATAAAGCAAGCGTCATTGCGTCGAGGATAGAGGATTTACCGCTTCCTGTCGGGCCGAAAATGCCGAAAACACCGGCACCGGAAAGACCTTCAAAATCTATCGTCTGCTCCTCTCTAAAGCTGTGGAGCCCCTTAATGCTTAAGGCGACCGGCTTCATTTCGCATCCTCCTCTTCAACGCCTGATGCAAGCTCTAAAAACAGCTTCACCATTTCTTCATCCGGCACCGCGCCGCCAGTTTGTTTTTCATAAAATTTCTTAAAGCGGTCTTCGATCGACACATGCTTTACCTCGATCCGTTCCCGGTCTTTGTTCTGTTCTTCGAAAACCGGCCTGATATGGATAAAGCCCGGGTGCGCCTTTCGCAGCCTGTGAATTTCTTCAAGTGACAGCTGGTCCGAGACACGGATTTCAAGGTCAATCCAAGCATTCTGATCCCTGCCTTCATCCAGCCAGCTGTACACCTCGCTTAAGCCATTTGCGGCTTTCCACTTCACAAGTGGCTTGCCGCTTGATAATAACACCTCACGCCAAGAGGCCTCTTCCCCCGGTTTTGCGTCCATGATCGTCACTGATTTGGCATAGCCCGCTTCAGAAAAGCTGTAAGCGAGCGGAGAGCCTGAATAACGCGCAAGCGTCCGCGCCCGCTTGATCGTTTGCGGACGATGCAAATGGCCGAGCGCAACATAAGCGGCATCCGCCGGCAGGCTTTCAGCAGCCACCGTATAAGCGCCGCCGACTTCAATCGGCCGCTCTGAATCCGTTTGGTTGCCGCCTGCCACATAAATATGGCTGGCGGCAACCTTTACTGCATCCTTGCGGAACCGGCTTGTCATATGCTCAAACGCCTGCCTGATTTTCACGTCATAATGATCACGGAGCAGCTTTTCATCAAATGTATCGGAAAGCACTTCATTTAACCGCGCTTCAGATGGGTACGCCAGCGCTCCGACAGCCAAAAGCTCCCCTGCTGAAGGCACTTCAATATGCAGCGGTTCTGTCGTCGGATAGCCAATTAAATAAATGCCGTTTTCATGTGTCAGCGGTGAAGCGGCGGACAAACGGTCAGGATTATCATGGTTTCCGGCAATGACAACAATCGGGCGCTTTCCTCTGTCGCTAAGCGCAGACAAGCTTTCATAAAACAGCTGCTCGGCTAAAGCCGGCGGGTTCACGGTGTCAAACGCGTCCCCAGCCATTACAATGGCATCGATCTGCTCTTCCTTTACAATCGTATTCAATTCATCAAGCACATCTGCCTGTTCACTCAGCCTGCTTCTTCCTTCTAGCGTTTTTCCAAGATGCCAGTCAGCCGTATGTAAAATCCGCAAATGCTTTCACCTCACTTTTGTATAGAAAACGAGATCCGCTCCTTCTGAATTCCCGGAGCTTACGGATCTCGCTATAATGTCAGAATGTGCCCTCCGTCAAAGAAATAAAGCGCACATCCCTTTACCTTTGTTTTTGCAATTTGCTCAACTGCCTTCGTGTACAGCTGAATTTGCGTTTCATATCGTTTCTTCAAGATCGGGGCTGCTCCTTCAAAGCCGTGCTGGAATTTGCCCTCAATCCGGTCTGATTTATAGTCCAAAAGATATAAGCCGTCCTCAGTTTCATAGAGACAGTCGATGATTCCCTGCACTAAAAGCGGTTCATCCGCCTCCTGTGAATCAGGATAGATCTCCTTGGCCGGAAGCGCTAAACTAAATGGCACTTCCCGGTCCTTCCATTTAGCGCCGATCAGCTGTCCGCCGATTTCTGTATGGAAAAATTGCACGATTTCTTCTATATCAATAGCGTTTTTTTGTTCTTCAGTGAGCAGTTCTTTTTCATAAAGCTTGTGAACCGTCTGCTCCGCTTCTTCTATCGTTGGGATATGGGTAAGCGGGATATGCTGCATAACCGTATGCATGGCCGTCCCTTTCTCCGCCGCTGTCAGGCCTTTTTTCATCATAAAAGCGGGACGCCTGTACAGAATGCTTCCGTCAGCAGGTTTAACGGGGGCCCGGCCGCTGTATTCATCCTCGTACTCTCTTTTTCTCTTGATCTCAGAAACCGACTGCTTTGTACGAATTTGTGTGACCTCGTGATGTGGGTATGTCCAGCTCAGCTGCTCGCGGGCTTTTTCATCAAATGCAAACGAGCCGGGAACTGGTTCACCTTTGCGGATCGCTTCTAAGCGCTCGCTTTTTTCTTCCGTTCTTTCTTCCAGATCATCATCCAGCAAATCATAGGAATGAATCATTCGAACGGCAAAACGAGCCGGGTGTCCTGATATATCAGCATGCATAGCCGCATCGTTTTCAGCCAAAACCTCCATATCTCTGTGTCTGGCAAGAGCCGGTCCGATGAAATCTAAATACGTTTTTGCCTGATAACGGTCAAATTCCGGAAGAAGCCAGTCAGTTTGAGACGCGGATGCCTGCCATTTTGCGAGCTGTTTCTGATGATCCTTGCACGAGCCAATCAGAAACAGTTTTTCTTTCGCTCTCGTTAATGCAACATAGAGAACACGCAATTCCTCTGACAGCAGCTCCCTGCGCATTTTTTTCTTCATCGCAATGAGAGGCAGCGTCGGGTAGCTGATGCGCAATTGCGGATGAATATACTTCGTGCCGAACCCAAGCTCCTTGTCCAGCAGGTACGATTTGTTCAAGTCCATCATGTTGAAATTCCGGCCGAGACCTGCTGCAAACACGACGGGAAATTCGAGCCCTTTGCTGCTGTGGATCGTCATTAAGCGGACAACATCCTCCTGCTCGCTGAGCGCTCGCGCCGTTCCAAGATCATCGCCCCGCTCCTGCATGCGTTCGATAAACCGCAGGAAACGGAACAGGCCGCGAAATGCCGTCGATTCATATTGGCGCGCACGGTCATAGAGAACACGCAAATTGGCCTGGCGCTGTTTTCCGCCCGGCATCCCGCCGACATAATCCATGTATTTCGTGTCGCGGTACACTTCCCAAATCAGCTCAGATACTGAGTGGTTTTTCGAAAACGCACGCCATTTTTGAAGATGTCCGTAGAACGTTTCCAGCTTTTGATAAAGCTCGTTGTTCCGGTCGCCGGCAGCCAAATAGTCTTTCATCGCTTCATAGTACGGCGCTTTTTTATTTTCAAGCCGGATCAAAGAGAGCTCGTTTTCATCCGCTCCGACAATTGGTGAGCGCAGAACAGAGGCAAGCGGTATATCCTGATACGGGTTATCGATTACCTTCAGCACAGAAAGCGCGACGGCAACTTCGACCGCTTCAAAATAGCCTGACGTTAAATTGGCGTAAACCGGTATGCCCTGAGCTCTCAGCTCCTCCATGATTTGCGGCGCCCACGGCATGGAGCGGAGCAAAATCACGATATCGCGGTATTGAATATTGCGGTGTGTTTTCGTTTTTCCGTCATACACCTTAAATGGCGATGAAATCAGCTTGCGAATTTCCTTAGCGATCGCTTTCGCCTCGAACTGCACCGTTTCCAGCTCTTCTGCTTCTTCGCCTGCGTCCGTCTCTTCTGCGTTGTCGATCAGCAGCAGCTCCGTTTCCGTCTTATCATTGTCCGGATACGCCGCACCAAGCTTCAGCTCAGCCTGCTCGTCATAATCAACCTCACCGATTTTGCCGCCCATCAGCTGTTTAAATAAAAAGTTTGTGCTATCTAAAATATCAGCCCGGCTTCGGAAATTTTTATTCAAATCAATTTTCCGTCCCGTGCCTTCTCCGCTCTCTGTAAACCGTTTGTATTTGGAGAGGAAAAGAAGCGGCTCCGCAAGCCTGAATCGATAAATGGACTGTTTGACATCACCTACCATAAACAGGTTGCCTGTTTCCTCCGGTCCGCTTGTGACGAGCTGCAGGATCGATTCCTGCACTAGGTTGGTATCCTGATATTCGTCAACGAGCACCTCATGAAACTGCTCTTGATAAAATCTTGCTGCCTCGCTCGGCTGGCGCTCACCTGTTTCATCCTCAGCTGTCAAAATGGATAAACAGTAATGCTCCAAATCAGAAAAATCAATGATTGATTTTTCCTGCTTCGCGGCTTCGAACCGTTTTCCATAGCTGATGACAAGCTGTACGAGCGTTTCAATAACAGGCTTCATGTCGGCCAAGCTTTTCAAATGCTGTTCAGGACTTCTTGTGAAGTAGTCGGTTTTAAGCTTTTCAAGCAGTTTTTTTGCACCGTTTCTCAAATCTGTCGCTTCTTCAAGGAGTGCAGGATCAAACTCGTCCCCTTTTACTGCTTTCGCGCGCTTAAAAGAGACTGCTGGCACCCGCTTATAAAGCTCAGTGAAATCATCCTGATGCGGAATCAGTTCATCAAGCTGCCCAAGATCATCAAGAAAATTGTCAGCGCGCGGCGCGGGGCCGCCCGGCGCTTTCGTCAGCTCAAGCGCGCGCTGAAGCTTCTCCTTTGCTCCGTTAAGCACCATCGCAATATCCTCTTTGACATATTGATAAAACGGAAGCTCCTCGATGGCGCTCTTTTCCGATACATCATACAAATGAACAAAGCTTTCCAGCCATGCCTCCGGGTTTGGGTGGGAACGTGAATACTCGTACACCTGTTTGACGAGAAATTGCAGATCCAGATCGTGCCGGTCTGTCGTGTAGCGGTCAACAAGTTCAAAAAACGCCTTTTCGCCTTTTGCGTATTCGTCTTCAAACAGCTCGTCCAGCACCTCATCCCCGAGCAGCTCGCCTTCTGTCTGATCAGCAATCCGAAAGCCCGGATCAAGATCAATCAAATAGTAATATTTTTTCAGCACTTGCAGGCAAAAGGAATGAAGTGTTGAAATGCTGGCCCGGTTTAAAAGAGACAGCTGGCGTCTGATATGCAGCGAGCCGGGGCGCTTTACAAGCTCTTTTTCCAGGGCATCCGCGATCCGGTGTTTCATCTCTGCCGCTGAGGCGTTTGTAAATGTCACAACGAGAAGCCGGTCTACATCAATCGGGTTTTCTTCCGCGGTGATTTTCCGGATCATTCGTTCAACGAGCACAGCGGTTTTACCGGAGCCCGCCGCCGCTGCCACGAGAATATCCTGGCCGGTTGAGACAATGGCATTCCATTGGTCATCTGTCCATGTGCTGTCTGCCGGTTTAGGAATGTTCATTGCCATCCGCCTCCTTTTTTATCCACTCAAGTATCGTCTTATCCTTTTCAGCCTTTAACGGGCGATACTCGTTTTCTTCTAATGACTCATCAAATTGGCATACTGATTTGAACGCACAGTATGTGCACGGCGTCTTGTTCTTCATTTTATACGGCTCAATCGATACGCGTCCGTCAGTGATTTGTTCGCCTGCTTCTTGGAAGGTGCGGCGCACATGCTTCGTCAACAGCTCAAATTCCTTCTCGCCGACTGCCGCTGAATCCGATCTGAGAGAGCCGTCTTTCTTCAAGCCCGCGTTGATGATATTCGACCGTCCCTCTTGAAGGGTCGTATCCATGAGGCGAACCGCTTCCTGATCGCCGAGGAGCAAGCCCTTCATTTTAAATTTCTTAAAGATCTCCTGTTCAATCTCGTCAAGCCCAAGCGGGAGATTAGATTGAATCATCGGGTCATGAATATGGAAATACAGCACTCCGGCAGGCGTCGCCCTCATTCCGAGCCAGTCAGCTGAATGAGTAATTGATAAATCAAGATACGTCAGCATTTGCAGCGCCAGTCCGTAATATACTTCCGCTAAGTCAAGGCCTTTGTCGCTTGATTTATAATCGACAATCCTTAGGAGCAGGCCTTTTGAGCTTTCCGCTTTATCTACGCGGTCAATTCGCCCGACGAGTTCCATCGTGCAGCCGTTTTTCAGCTTAAAGGTCAGCGGCGGAAGCGGCCCTTTTCCTCCAAAGCCCAGTTCAAGCCCAATCGGCACAAATCCGCTCGCTTTCGCATGCTCGCTTAAAATGCCAGACACGCGTGTCACAATTTTTTGCAGTTTTTCCTTTACATAATAATGCCGGTTTGAGCTGAGCAAAATTTCCTTTTGCAGTTTCGGCGCCAGCCGCTCTACCGCATCATAGGAAAACAGTTCGCACTGCTCTTTCGTTAAATCGCGCCAATCCATTTTTTGCTCGCGCAGCCGGTCTGAAATCAGCTTTAAGCTGGAATGAAACAGCTGGCCGATATCCGGTGCTTCGAGCTTGAAAAATTGCCGTTCCTTTAGATGCAGCCCGTGTGATGCAAAATGGGAGAACGGGCACGCGTTAAAGGTTTCCATTCTCGATACACTGCCCTGAATGCGTTCACCATAAAGCTGTCTCGACACGCTGCGTTCAAGCTGCTTCACTTCATTCCGGAAAAACAGGCTTGAGAACAGCTTTTTCGATTGCAGCCTGTCCGGCTCACTCATCAGCACATTGTACGTGCTCCACCAGACGTCGCTGATGTCGTATTCCCGAGTCCATAATCTGAGCTGGCTCGCGGTAAAGGACTGTGCCACGCTTTTATTGACGACATACATAAGCTGTTCCTCATCGCTGACCTGTTCAGGCTCATTTGTCAACAGACGCTCCTTATGCTGCGGAAACAGTTCTTCCAGCCGTTTAATGACAATCGATGGCAAAAGCGTTTTTCCTTCCGCATCGGCAATCGGATACGATACGTAAAGCCGGTCAGACGGACTGGAAAACGCCATATAGATGAGGAAATGCTCATCAAGCAGACGCTCCCGCCCGCCTGAGGAAAGTTCAATCCCAACCGTTTTCAGCCATTCCCGGTCATCGTCTGACAGCACCCCATTTTCATCGGGGCGTGCAGGCAGAACGCCGTCGTTTGCCCCCAGCACAAAGGTGCAAGAGGTGCCGTACATTCTGGATAAATCCATATTGCCGACAAACACCTGGTCAAGCGCAGGCGGAATTAGAGAAAATGTAAGCGACTCCGCGCCGGCTTCCATCATTTGCTGAAACAAATCAAGAGAAATCTCTTCATCTCCCATCATTTCAACAAACTCCTCAAGCAGCTGAATGACTGCATCCCACGCCTGCTGATGCTGCTGCGCTTCAATGATTCTGCCGTCTTCCTCAGCACGCTGTCTTTCCTGATCCAGCTTCAGCGGCACATCCGTCTCTTCTAGATAGCGGTAGAGCGCCTCCGCCTTCTCCTGAACCGTCTTTGCTTTTTTCATTCGTTTTTGAAGCTGAAAAAGCGGCGGAACAATCCAGTCGCGTGTGTCATTCAGCATGTTTTCCATTTCGATTTCCTGATCGGTTTGCGCAAAATCATCATCCAATGACACAAAACGTCTGTAATGGAAACGGTCGCCCCTTGTCCAGCGATCGCCTTTGATCCCGTAGGCGATACAGTAATTTTCAAGCTGATCGACCTGTTCTCTCACCTTAGTTTTCGGCTCGTTAAGCGGGAATAGCAGTTCGGTTTTCACGCAGCGAAACACCGCTTC
This sequence comes from Bacillus sp. LR_5, assembly GCF_042709275.1. Classification (NCBI taxonomy): domain Bacteria; kingdom Bacillati; phylum Bacillota; class Bacilli; order Caryophanales; family Bacillaceae; genus Bacillus; species Bacillus sp. LR_5. The sequence continues at coordinate 61,748 of NZ_JAVAXX010000006.1, forward strand.
ATAACGCCAATTCCCTTTCAGAACATCAATGCTCGACCGGATAAATTCGATTAACGGATGGTTCAGCATAGAAGCTTTTCCGTCAATGAAATAAGGAATCTCGTAATCTGCGAAAACTTCCTTCACCATATCCTTGTAGTCTTCCGGCTGGCGCGCAAGAATCGCTACATCCTTATAGCGATAGCCCTTCTCTCTGACAAGAGCGTGAATTTCCCGGGCAATGCCTTCCAGTTCAGCTCGTCTGTTTGCGGCCTGCATCACAGTAAAAGCCTCTTGTTTTTCTGCGTACGGGATGGCCGGTCGCGCTTCATACTGCGCCTCTAGATGTGCCAGTTCCGGCGTCTGCGTATGCCGCTCAGTCCCGCTTAGCTCTTTATAGGTAATGTCCAGATTCAGTTCCTTCGCCTTCTGATGCAGGCGATAATACGTTTTTCCCGTCATTCTGAACAATTCCAGTTCATGCGGCTCCCGCTCATATGACGGCTTGTCCGCTGTGAGCGAAAACGTGATGTGCTCTGCATGAACCATAAGCTGCTCCAACACCCTGAATTCCTGCGGTGTAAATTGATAAAAGCCGTCCACATAAATATGCGCGCCTTTTATATCTTCCGCAAACGGAATATGCTCTGCCAGCAATGTCAAATAATCCTCAGAGTGAAGATATTGATCTGCAAGGCTTTTTTCCATCTGCTGATACAGAATTGATAAATCATGAAGCTTTTCAGATAAAACACGTTCCCCGCGATACTCGGAAGCCGTTCCGCTTTCCGCCATCCGGCGGATATCTTCCGGTTCCAGGCAGTAACGCTTAAATTCTGTCAGCATCCGTTCAACCTGTGCGGTAAATCCGCTTTTGTCACTTGCTTTTTGATAGACTTTAAACTCCTGTTTATGCTCCTCAATGAGCTTCCGCAGGAGCATCTGTACGCCTGTGCTCGTAAGAAACGGCCTGCTCATTCCTCCCGTATGCTGAAGGACGCGCCAGGCCAATCGTGAAAAGCTGAACACTTGAGCACGTATCATTCCGCCCATATCAGGCGTTTTAGCAAGCTCGTATTCCATTAAAAACGTCATTTGATCCGGGACTAGAAAAATGATCGGTTTCCCGAATGGAGCCCGGCGCAGTTCATCCTGAATGCTGTCGATGATCAGCTTCGTTTTTCCACTCCCGGATCTGCCTACTAAAAACTCTGCTCCCAAATTAGAAGACCCCTCTCTTTTTATCTCTATATATTTTATCGAATATTGACGAAAATGACCAATCTGATCTATTGGTAAAAACGGCCTTTTCACATATAAAAAGCTGATGATCTCCGCACATCTCTCCCTGCCCAACATATACTTTTACAGAAGCCCAATTCCTAAGAATGGAGCTGAACCCTTTTGCATTACAGCTACTATTCATATCCGGCGCCATACCGGGAAGATCCTGTTTTGATTCGGAACCTGGAAAAGGCCATTAACGGAGAATTCAGTGCGATTCAATGCTACCGCAAGCTTGCCGAACTTACCCACCGCGATGAAGTCAGAAAACAGATTGAAGAAATCAGGCGTGACGAAATGCGCCACCTCCGTGAATTTTCCACACTGTACGGTGCCATTACCGGCAAACACATCATGCCGAAACAAACGGAGGAATGCCCGGACACTTTTACAAGAGGACTGAACGCCGCTTTTAAAGATGAACAAGAAACAGTCGACTTTTATTTGCGTGCGGCCGAGGAAACCTCAAACTTAAAAGCGAAAGGCATCTTTACGCGCGCCGCACGGGATGAACAACATCACGCTGTCTGGTTTCTATACTATCTGATGGAACGTTAGATATACCCGTTCAGGGTATATGTACATATCCATTCCCCAAAAACACACTCACCTGTTTTTTTCAAATGCAGTCGGGAAACATAAAACCATACACTGCCATACAGGGGGAATCAACCATGGAGCAATATGTAGAAGCTTGTATTGAGGCTTGCATCGATTGTATGGAGGCTTGCAATCATTGTTTTACAAAATGCCTGGAAGAAAGCACGCATCACGATCTCAGCGGCTGCATCCGGCTTGACAGGGAATGCGCGGATATTTGCACGCTGGCGGTCAAAGCCATGCAAACGGACAGCCCGTTCATGAAAGAAATTTGCGCACTTTGCGCCGATATTTGTGAAGCGTGCGGCACTGAATGTGAAAAGCATGATCACGATCATTGCCAAACATGTGCGAAGTCCTGCTTTGCCTGCGCTGAACAATGCCGCAGCATGGCAGCATCTTAAAAGACGGAGAGGGTTCAATAATAGAACCCTCCTTTTTATTTGGACAGCCACACGGAGTACAAATCAATCCACCCCTCTTCATCAAGCATCAGACCTTTCACATTCTCACTCGATGTCACCTGCAGTACATTTTGATACAGCGGAATCGCATTGAACTCCTGTATAAGCTGACAGTCAATGTCCTGCAGCATATGGATTCTCGAACAGCGGTCAGACATTGAAAATATCCGTTCTGTCATTCCTGAGCATATCTGTTCCAGCTTTTCAGATAGATGCTGACACAAAAAACTGTTCTCCGACAGCAGCAAATGCAAAAAACCAAACTCACTGTCTTGATAAAACGTCGCACTGTCATGAATGATATCCGCCATCTGCACGATTTCGTGCCGGCGCAGCTCAGCAGAATCACAGAATTGAAGTGTAAGCCTGATGCCATGTTGGGCGCAAACATTTTGAATCCACTCGGCATCCTCACGATGATCCGCTTCCGAAAAGGTATACAGCACCAGCGTTTCTCCCTCATATCCGCTCTGCTTCAGCAATTCAGAAGGTGAAACGCCTCCCCAATCGAAAGGACTCGGATGCAAAAAAGCCGTAACCGGGGTTCTGCGGTGCCCTCCCGCTTCACGAACGAGCCGTTCAGAGGAAATCAGCAGGCGGAGCGCTTTTCTAAAGCTTCGATGCTGAAGAGGCCCCGTCTTTTTCAGATTGAGTGACAAATACTGAACATGCCGCTCATCAAAAACGGTTTGCTGCTCAGAAAATGTTTGTTTTTCTTGAATGGTAAAACCGTTCATCTCTCCGGCTTGTTCAGAAAACACAAACTCAACGCGATCCAAAAAGGGCCGTCCCTTGAAGTAGCGCTCATTGGCTTCAAGCACAAGCATCTGCCCGCAATGCTGATTCACCCGAAAAGGCCCTGTTCCATTGATCCCGCCGCCCTGTTCTGCCGGCAGAATGGACAGCCGTTCATCACAAAGAACATACAGCAATAGCTCATTCGGCTTATCGAGTATGATCTCCACACAATAAGGGCCATTTTCTAAGACTTGCTTCACTCCGTGTAACAGCCATTTATACGGGTTGTCAGCCTGTGTCAAAAAGCGCTGAAACGTAAACGCAACATCCCGCGCTGTCAGCGGCTGTCCATTATGAAAAGACACACCCTTTCGAAGAAAAAATCTCCATCGTTTTTTCCCTTCCTCTTCCCATCCATGTATCAAATGAGGCTTCGGCTTCTGCACAGCCGAATCAAACGTGAGCAATGTATCAAATATTTGCTTGACGAAATGCCCCTCAGACCGCAAAAATATTTGGCACGGGTCCAAACTGCTGACTGATTCAGGGGTGATGAACAGCCGGAGAACATCCTTTTCTCCATCCCTGACGGTCTCTGTCACAAAACCGAATACCTCAGAAAACCACATGCCATATTCGTTTTGAAGCCCCGGAAACGCGGACTGATACTGCTGAAGCAGCTCCTTTGCCTTTTTAAGCTTTCCAGCCATTGTATATTCCTTGGCAGTTTGAAGAAGCAGTTCCTCAGGCTGACGAAGAAACGCGATTTTGGTTTTGCGGCCGCGCCCTGCCCCGCTTTCCCGTATGATCCAATTCTTGTTCTCCAGCTTATGTAATATGAGCTTTGCATTTCTTTCTGTACAAAATAAACAGTCAGCAACTTCAGTGAGCGTCATTTCGTTCATTTGCCCATACGCAGCGCGTCCTGTTTTCACAAGTGCCACGTAGTGCTCAATCAGCTTCAATCCCCGCACCTCCCGACAAAAGGGGAATCTTTTTCTCTTATTTTCTTCACTTTTTGGGCCGCCGCCCCTTCTATACACTACTACTATATCAAACAGCGAAAGGCGGCGATCACATATTGACCAGCTTTCAAGCTATAAAATCGAGATATACCGCTCCAGTTTGGCTCCGCTTTATCGGCGAAATGCTGACAAGCCTGACAGGTGCAATGATGGGTCCTTTTATGGTGCTGTACCTGCATGAACAATTAAACGGCAGTGTCATGATCCCGATGCTGATCATCAGCCTTCAGCCATTTGCTGATATTTGCCTGACACTCGTTGCAGGACGGGTAACGGACCAGCTTGGGCGGCGCACAGCGATTCTGATCGCATTGCTGCTGCAATCAGCGGCCATGGCGGGATTTGCGTTTGCCGATCATGCGTATTTTTTTGCCACCCTCTACGTCATGAATGGCATCGGGAGATCGTTGTACATACCTGCCTCCCGCGCCCAAATCGCCGAAAGTACGCCGGAAAGCAGACGTTCGGAAGTGTTTGCGGTCATCAATGCGATCTATTCGGCGGGCCTGACGGCAGGGCCGCTAGTGGGGATGTTGCTGTACAATCATAACCCCGTGTGGATATTCGCATTAGATGCTGCGGCATTGTTCATCTACTTTCTGATCGCTGCACTGAAACTGCCAGAAACAAAGCCGCTAAAGACAGCTGTAACATCGGAAATGTCCGAAAGCTTTACGATATACAGGCCTGTACTGCTTCTGTTGCTGCTTTCTCTCCCCATCAGCATGTTATACGCGCAAACAGAAACAACATACAGGCTGTTCAGCAAAAACATGTTTTCCGATTATCTATCCATGCTGACCATCTACTCGGCGGCAAAAGCTTTATTCAGCTTTGTTCTCCAAGTTCCTCTTGTAAAAGGGACAGAAAAACTTTCAATGAAAACGATCCTTCTCATTACTTATATCTGCTACTCTCTTGCGGCTGCCGGCTTTGCATGCTCTACCTCCCTGACAATGCTATTAGTGACGGCAGCGGTGATGACAGTTGGCGAAAGTATCGGACTAACTCACATCCAGACCTTCATTTCAAAATTGTCACCGCCTCATCTGCTCGGCCGGTTTTATGCGGTATACGGCCTGCATTGGGATATATCCCGCTCAATCGGACCACTGGCAGGCGGGCTGATCCTGACATCGTTTGGCGGAGAAATGATTTTTTACGCCCTTGCCGTGTGTTTGCTGGCAGCGGGTTTATGCCTGACTTACACAATCGAGAAGCTCGAACACAAGGTCATAAGAAAAGTGAATGGCTAATAGAAAATAATTCATAATTTCTTTATCAACGAAAATATACTATAGTAATAATACATTCACTACGTGAACAATTGGAGTGCTACGTGAAAAGGAAGAAGGGTTTTACATTGAAGAAAGACGAAAATCTCCTCAAAGATCTATGGTTTATCGCAATCAGTGCTGCCGGGGGGTTTATTCTTTCATTGACCGGAATATCGATTGGATGGATGATCGGAACGCTGATTGTCGCCTGCTGTCTCGCTATGATACGGCCGGCATGGCTGATGATGGCGCCAGACCAAAAAGGAATTAACCGCCGATGGCTCGCCCTCGGGCAGATGATCCTCGGCATCGAATTGGGCCAAAAGCTGAACTTATCCGTTCTTTCTGTCCTCAAAGACCATTGGTTTTCAGTCGGCGTTATGCTGATATTGTCTATACTGCTGGCCATGCTGTCAGGATATGTGCTTTGGCGTTTCAGCAAAACAGATATGATGACAAGCTTTGTCGGCACGGCTCCCGGCGGGCTGTCCGCCATGCCGAGCATCGCACAGGAGGTCGGCGCCAATACCGCCATTGTCAGCCTTGTTCAAATGATGCGGGTGCTGCTCGTGGTGCTTTCCATTCCGTTTTTAGTCATTCTGATCTATACAAAACAAGATCGTTCCGCAAGTGCCGCAGCAGAAACACTTTCCTCAGCAACGATAGATTTTAGGCTCGCTCCCGTTTTGTGGACCGCCGTTTTGATTCTCGCTGCTTGGGGAGCTTGCAAAGCTGCGAAATTTTTAAAGTTTCCGGCTCCTTGGCTGCTCGGCAGCATGCTCGGTGTAGCACTTGTACACGTTGGCGGAGCTGCGGTGACAGGGCACGACATGACGGCTTGGTGGCCGTCACAAGCTAACCATGTGTCGCAAGTATTTCTCGGGACAACGATTGGCTCTAAGATGTACAAAAGCATGTTTGCCGGCGTCAGCCGCATTATCATCGTCGGATTTGTCTCGTCCGTCGGTTTAATCGCAGCTATGTTTTTAAGCGCCGTGATCGTATCCAAGCTGACAGGAATCTCGCTCATCACTTCTGTTCTGGCATTTGCGCCCGGCGGCATTGCAGAAATGGCGACGACGTCTGTGACCTTGCATGCCGATTCCACCTTTGTCGTTGCGGTTCAGGTCATACGCGTCATCCTTGTCATTGCCCTCTTGCCGCCGTTTTATCGTCTGCTTCACCATCTTCATGGTGAAAAAAAAGGCAAAGAGCGTTCGGTAAGCGGCAGTAATGCCTAGTTGGAAAAAATCCCAACATGGTAGACTTAGGCAGTAAAGGATAGGGGTTACTCTATCTGTAGAGTAGGGAAGACTTCAAAATGGGGCAGGTAAGTGAAATAAAAGGGTTCAAGAATTAAGTCCACAGGAGTTTGCGGATGCTGTAAAAAAATCATTTGGCAGGGATAGTTAAAGAACTATCTACAAAGGTAGAGCAATTTCACACTTATTTAAATCTCATTTTGTTAGAAGTGATTCAAGGTTATGTACAAACTCAATATAACCAAAAAAACCATTCTTGCTTAATAGCATAGGATGGTTTTTTTATTGTAATGTCTGCTCATCCGCATTGCTGCACAAAATTTGTTTGATAAGAAAATGGATCAGATTTGAAGTGATGCTACCAGAGGGCGAAAATGAAAGGCGAAGAAATAATTGACGACTTTGGTATAGGAGCATTTATGAGAGTTTCAAAAAAACAGGCTTCCTGATTGAAAAAGAGGTTAAATATGAATAACCTCTTTTTCTATAAATAAATATAAAATGATAAGGAAGTGAAAATCTATAGTTAAGTTGATTCTCTTATAATAAGACTTGTTGGCAGTTTAATAATGTTTCTGTTTAAAGAAGTGTTACCCGAAATATACTCGATTATTTTCAACACAGCCTGTTGACCTAATTCTATTATGGGAATATCAATTGTTGTTATGGTCGGAGTCACTACTTGGCAAATCAGTTGGTTGTCAAAACCAATGACAGCTAAGTCTTCTGGAACATGAAAGCCATTTTTTATCGCCTGTTTAATAATCCCTGCGGCGACTTGATCATTTCCTGTAAATATTGCTGAGGGTCTGTCCTTTAGATCCTTTATCTTATGAAAAACACGAAAACCATCCTCGATATTAAACATTTCGCCGAATATCCATTCGTTTCTATGATGTAAATTGTAATCTTGTAAAGCTTTCAAGTAACCCTCTTTCCTCTGACATTGAGCTTCGCTATATGGAGTATCAAAACAAAATCCAATTTTTTTATGTCCTCTTTCAATTAAATGCACTACCCCCATGTATGTAGCTTCAAATTCATCATACCCAATTATCGTGATGTCCGCTGAGTGATGATATTCATTACATAATAAGATAGGGCCATACTTTAAAAAAGGGGATATCTTATCCCATTCATTTTCTAAAGTTCCAAGAATAATACCATCAACTTCTTTGTGTTTCAATAACTCTAGTAATTCTATCTCTATCTGTTTGTCATAAAAGGTTTGAAATACAATTACCTTGTAATTCTTAGACAGTGCTTCATGAGAGACCCCTTTTATTAATTGAGCAAAAAATGGATGGTCGATACTCGGAACCGATAAAGCTATCGTTTGTGTCTTATTTCTCCTAAAATTCCGAGCTAAATAATTGGGAGTGTAGTCAAGTTCGTTAATAGCCTTTAAGATCATATCTCTTTTTTCTTTCGACACATAAGGATGATTATTCAATACTCTTGATACTGTGGTTTTAGACACGTTGCATAATCTTGCTATTTCATCAATTGTAGGCATATTTTCCCTTCCTCAAAAAAGTTATTGACATGTTATCGGTTTCAGAAATTAGGATAAATTTGTATCAAATTTTCCAGATTATAAAATCATTGGAGGTACTGTTCATGCAAAAACAGGTTAGAGTTTCAGGTAAAAGCAAAGAAAACACGTTACTCCTAAAACACTTAAAAGGTGACGTGCAAGGAAAAGAACTTGTTATTGAAGACAGTATTGCAAACGAGCGATGGAAACAAGTATTAAAAGAAAATACAGATATTGAAAACGACCTTTTCAACTACCAAAAAAATCGTGAAATCAGTAAAGTCCCTTTTATGCCTGTAGACAGATTAATAACCAATGATGAAGTGGATGATATCTTAAATACATTAACGAAAGTTTTGCCAACTGGAAAATTTACTAGTGGTTCTTATTTAGAGCAATTCGAAAAAGTTTTATCTACATATTTACATAAAAGGTATGTAATTGCAACTAGCAGTGGAACGGATGCAATTATGATAGGATTATTGGCTTTAGGGTTAAACCGAGGGGATGAAGTTATCATGCCAGCTAATAGCTTTTCAGCTACTGAAAATGCTGTGTTAGCTTTGGGAGGCGTTCCTATCTATGTAGATATTAACCCACAAACATTCTGCATCGATCCTGACAAAATCGAGGAAGCAATAACTCCTTATACAAAGTTTATTCTACCTGTGCATTTATACGGAAAACATTCAGAAATGAAGCATATCCGTCAAATCGCAAATCGTTATCAATTGAAAGTAATTGAGGATGCTTGCCAAGGAATTGGACTGACAGACTTAGGAAAGCATGCAGACATAACTACATTAAGTTTTAATCCATATAAGAATTTTGGTGTATGTGGTAAGGCTGGGGCAATAGCAACTGATAATGAAGAACTCGCTAAAAAATGCATACAATTTAGTTATCATGGTTTTGAAGTAAATGTGAAAAATAAGAAAGTCATCAATTTTGGATTTAATTCAAAAATGGACAATTTACAGGCAGCAATTGGTTTAGAGAGAATGAAGTATCTTTCATTAAACAACTTCAAAAGACTATTCTTGGCGGATAGATACATTACTCAATTAGCAGAATTACAGAATAAAGGCCTTATTGAATTACCAGAATTAAGTGAAGATCATGTGTGGCATCTGTTTCCTATTAAGGTAAGAACAGAAGATAGGACAGATATCATGACTAAATTAAATGAAGATTTTGGTGTTCAAACAGATGTATATTATCCAATACTGTCTCATATGCAAAAAACTCCTTTAGTACAGGACAAGTATACAAAACTCCAATTGGTTCATACGGAAAAGGCTCATAGTCAGGTACTGCATTTGCCTTTATATCCGTCATTTACTTTAGAAGAACAAGACAGGGTAATGGAGGGACTGTTTCATGTTATTAAGCAAGAAGTCGGAGTATAAAACGTTATCCAAGGTTGAACATCCTAAGTATATTGTTTTTTGTGATTTTGATGAAACGTATTTTCCGCATACAATCGACGAACAAAAACAACAAGACATTTATGAACTCGAAGACTATCTAGAACAAAAAAGTAAAGATGGGGAACTACTCATCGGATGGGTTACTGGGAGTAGTATAGAATCTATTCTCGATAAAATGGAACGAGGAAAATTTAGATATTTCCCGCATTTTATAGCTAGTGATCTTGGAACTGAAATTACGTACTTTTCAGAGCATAACTTCGGACAGCAAGATAATGAGTGGAACAGTCGTATAAATGAAGAGTTTAGTAAAGAAAAGATTGAAATACTTGTGAAACAGTTACATGAACATCATAACATTCTTTTGAATCCCCAAACTCAATTAGGAAAGTCACGGTATAAGCATAATTTTTATTATCAGGAACAAGATGAAATAAACGACAAGAAAAACCTATTAGCAATTGAAAAGATCTGCGAGGAATACGGAGTTTCAGTTAATATAAATCGCTGTAATCCCTTAGCAGGTGATCCAGAAGACAGCTATGATGTAGATTTTATACCTATCGGAACAGGAAAGAATGAAATTGTAAAGTTTATGTTAGAGAAACACAACCTAAATACCGAAAAAGCTATCGCATTTGGAGATAGCGGAAATGATGTTCGTATGTTACAGGCAGTAGGGAATGGATATCTACTAAAAAATGCAACACAAGAAGCCAAAAACTTGCACCCACTGATAACTGATAATGAGTACTCAAAAGGAATTACCAATACCTTAAAAAAATTAATTGGATAATCAGGAGGAAATAGATATGAAGAAGATTGGTATCATAGGTGCAGGTGGTATTGCAAGAGCGCATGCAACTGCTTTATCTACAATAAAAAATGCAGAGTTAGTTGGGGTGTATGACATCAATCAACAAAATGCGGAAAGCTTTGTGAAAACTTTCGGTGGGAAGACATATGAAAATGTAGATGAATTAATTGATGTCTCAGAAGGTGTAATTGTAGCATCACCAAACTTTTGCCATAAAGAACATGCTTTGCAAGCATTAGCAAAACATAAGCATGTATTGTGCGAAAAGCCTATGGCTATTTCTCTTGAGGAAGCAAGCATAATGAAAGATACTGCTGAAAGGTTAGGCGTAAGAGCTAGTATGGGATTTAATTATAGATATTTGTCTTACGTAAATATCTTAAAAAGCTTAATTATCAATAATGAACTAGGTAACATATTGTCCATAAAAGCACACTTCAAGAAAAATAGTGCAATTAGACGTAAAAAGTTTACTTGGAGAGATGACGCTAATAGTAAGAAGACTAGTGGATCATTGGGGGATCTGGGTATTCACCTCATCGACATGGTATGGTATTTGTTTGAGAGTGATTTCATCACAGAATCAGTAAGGGCAAAGATGAACACAAATGTAAAAACAAAAGAGGATAAACAGGTACTTGTAGATGACTATGCTGAAATTTATGGCCAACTGAAGAACAAGGTATTTGTAAATATCATCACATCAAAATGTTCTGTACCTGAAGACTGTGGTTTTAGCATTGAGGTAGTAGGACACAAAAAAGAGTTTAAATACCATACAGGTAATCCTCACGTTTACAAGCTCATAGATGGCTTGAACGTGGTAGACTGCCCAGTGCCGCAAAGCCTATTAAGCGATCCGCCAAACGAATTTTATGGTTGGGCTGATTCTTTTAGAAGCGAGTTAATCAATTGGATTGCATCAACTCAGAAAGATTGGGTTGAGATCCCTTCTTTTAAAGATGGTTTTAGATCTCAGGAAGTATTAGAAATGTTCTTTGAGAAAGATAGCAACTCTCAAACAATGTCTGTTTTAGCAGTCAACTAGTATTTCGAAGAGATAAGTTACTGAAAAAGCAGGAATTTATTTTCCTGCTTTTTCATATAGGGGTGTAATGAATGTTAAGAGGAACATATTTATTTGGATATGCTTTCTTTTTTACAGTAGGTATAATCCATATATCAACAGGGAGTTTGACACCATTTCTATTAGAGTCTTTTAACAAGACAACAGATGATATTTCGGTCATCATTTTCTTTCAATTTACCGGATTCCTAAGCGGAGTATTAATCGCACCGTTAATGATTAAGAAATACAGTCACTTTAGGACACTTACTTTAGCTTTGACAATAATGCTTGTAGCGTTAAGTATCTTTTTTCTAACTAAGGATTGGTATTATATTGTTGTAATGGCTTTTCTCTTAGGATATGGAGCAGGTACATTAGAAACGACAGTTGGTTCCTTTGTTATTGCTAATTTCGAAAGTAATGCAGAAAAAATGAGTAAGTTGGAAGTCCTCTTTGGATTAGGCGCTTTAACTTTCCCATTATTAATTAATTCCTTCATCAATATCAATAACTGGTTTTTACCGTATTACTGCATATTCACCTTTTTGTTCGTCCTATTAGGAGGATGGTTAATTTTCTTATCCAAAAACCGAAAGTACGCTAAGAATGCTAACCAGCAAGTGGCCTTGCCAAATGTAGGAGCATTTCAATACTTTATAGGAGATAGAAAAAAATCAAAGCAATTAGGCTTTTTTGTATTTTTCGCTTTCCTATATGCTGGTATTGAAACAAATTTCGCCAACTTTTTGCCTTCAATCATGATAAACCAAGACAATGAACAAATCAGTCTTATCAGTGTCTCCTTTTTCTGGGTAGGGATCATCATAGGAAGAATACTGATTGGTTTAGTAAGCAGAAGGCTTGATTTTTCTAAGTATCTCCTATTTAGTTGCAGTTGTTTAATTGTTTTATTGATCGCCTTCTCTTATATAAGTAACCCAATACTTCAATTGGGTGGCACATTTTTAATTGGTCTAAGTATAGCGGGCATATTTCCCATTGCTTTAACACTAGCATCTATCATTATTCAGAAGTACGTTGACGAAGTTACAAGTTTATTTATAGCTTCGGCAAGTTTCGGAGGAGCAATCATCTCTTTCTTAATTGGATGGAGTTTAAATCATGATACGATCTTATTAACCATGGGAATATTTACAACTATGGCAGTCATTCTAGTAGGTATTTCTGTAAAGATTAGGAGAACTAAAATAGAAGACCCCATTTCACTTGAAAGCAAAGCTTCAAAAACACGTG
>NZ_JAVAXX010000060.1:0-28332 GCF_042709275.1 Bacillus sp. LR_5
CATTCGCTTTTCGCATACTTTTAATGCAATTATAGACACGGAAAATAAAATACGCAAGACATTATTATTCAATTCGCGTACACTTCCTAATACCTATATGATATAATCAGCTCAAGGTGAAAAAGGAGCGGAAGTTCATGAATCTAGATCGTTTAACTGAATTGAGAAAAAAGAAAAATTGGTCGCTTCAATATACAGCTGACCTTCTGGGTATCGCAAAAAGCACATATGCCGGCTACGAGTCAGGCTACCGCCGGCCTTCGCTTGAGGCACTTGCCATGCTGGCTGACCTCTTTGACACAACCTGCGATGAACTTTTGGGCCGCGAGAAACAAAAGCAGACTGCTCCTCAGACCATTGAATTGACCACGTGGAGCAGCCTTGACTTTAACATTTCTGTTGATGGCAAGCCGCTGAGTGAAGACGAAATCATCCAGCTGATCACCTTTATCCGGACAAAAAGAAAAGTACAGGAGGAACTTAGTTAATCTTTAACTCACCGTTTAACTTTCCCGTAGGTTCCTCCTCCTCCGGCTTTCAACTCCAGCTTTCCGGATCTCGCTTTTACAATAAGAGCCGCGGTTTTCGGCGGGACAACGCGAGCCAACTCTTCTTCTGCAGCCTCATGAAGAACAGCCATTTCTGTTCCGAAGGCTTTTTTTAGTTTGTCCAGCGTTTTCGGACCGACACCCGGAACAAATTGCAGCGGGATCTGATGAACATATCGCGGACGCGAGACGCGAACTTCAGTCTGATCACTCAATTCACGTAATCTTTCGCTGACTCCCTTAGTAAATCTGGCATTTCCGCAATTCGCGCACGCCGTTTCCCCGCTCACAGCAGGTTCTCCGCACGCTTCGCAAGCCGTCTGATAATATTTCCCCAATAGCGGGTCCAAGCCGTAATTTGCGGTAATTGTCCTTTCACCCTGCCCCCTTAATGCAAGAGCAAATTCAGTAAAATCAGCTGACTGTACATATAGTTCATTATATTCTCTGCCGATTTTGGCTAACGAATGTGCATCAGAATTTGTTAAAAAAGTATACTGATTCAACTCAGATACGTGTGAAGCCATGTCTGTATCACAGCTTAATCCGAGCTCCACCGCATCTATCATAGTGGGATCAAAAACCTCGGTTAAACTTGATTTAACCCCTTTTCCATATAAGCTTTTATGCGGTGTAAAGATATGGGCGGGGATAAACAGCCCGCCCATTTCCTTCACTTTTTTTTGCAGATTCAAGCCCGTTTCATAAATCCGTTGTGAGCTTAAGTGAATATTTTTCAGCCGCGCTGACAGCCAGTTTGAAAACAGCTTCATATCAGCCAGCGTCGGCATAAAGACGAGCACATGGATCGGCCCGCTGCAGGCTTCATCATAAATCTCCAGTTCGCTTCCTAATAAAAGAGTCGTGCTGCGATAACGAATCCCCCCGCCGTCAAGCTCGTGATATCTTCCAGATGAAATGCCTTCCTCAAGCTCTAGGATGACTTCCGGAGAATGACAGTCGATAATACCAAGAAGTTCAATTCCTTTATGTTCACTGGCTTCAACCAAAATTCGGTCTAGCGTTAGCGTTTTGGCGCCTGTTATTTTGACAGCCCTTCCTGTAAAGGTCCGGCCGATATGAATGTGCAAATCCGCGTAAATCTTCTTCATTTTTGTGCTTGGAGCGCTTCTTTCAGCTGAAGATACTGAATCGCATAGGCTGTTTTAGCATCATATACTTCACGCGACTCAACCAGCTTCAGCGCATCTTCAAGCGTCACCTCCATCACTTCAACAAACTCGTCCTCATCAAGCTCCCGTTTTTCTTCGAGTACAGAAAGCTCTTCAGCAAGAAACACGTGGACTATTTCATCAGCAAAGCCGGGCGATGTATAAAACGCAGTGATTTTTGTCAGTTTTTTCGCTGTATACCCCGTTTCCTCTTCAAGCTCCCGAAGTGCCGTGTACTCCGGCTCCTCCCCTTTTTCAAGCTTTCCGGCAGGAATTTCAACGATCGTCCGCTCAAGCGGCTTGCGGAATTGTTTCACCATGATGATTTTCCCTTCATCTGTGACAGCTAATATGGCTACAGCTCCAGGGTGTTTCACAATTTCACGTTTACTCGTTTTCCCGTTTGGCAGCTCAACGTCCTCTACATAAAGATCAATGACTTTACCTGAAAAGATCTGTTTTTTGGCAATTGTTTTTTCTTCTAATGATTTCATTTCTTCATCTCCCGTTCTGTCTCTATATGATGCCCCATACATTTTATCATACTAGAAAAAAGGGGGCTTCTTCGTGAAAGTGCACCGCATGCCAAAAGGTGTTGTCTTAGTCGGAAAAGCATGGGAGATTCGGGCGAAGTTAAAGGAGTACGGACGCACATTCCAATATGTGAAGGATTGGGTCTCTAAGCCGTAAAAGTTGAAACTTTAGCTCCTTTATATTACGGTCAATACAAAGCCTAAAAAAGGAGTGTGCACATGAAAAAGCGCAAACTGGGTACATCTGATTTAGAAATAAGCGAAGTCGGGCTCGGCTGTATGTCTCTTGGAACTGAAAAAAACAAAGCCTTGTCCATCCTGGATGAAGCGATCGAGCTTGGCATCAACTATTTGGACACAGCGGATTTGTATGACCGCGGACGCAACGAAGAAATCGTCGGTGATGCGATCCAAAACAGACGCCAAGATATTATTTTGGCAACGAAAGCGGGAAACCGCTGGAATGACGAAAGCGAAGGCTGGTATTGGGACCCTTCAAAAGCTTACATAAAAGAAGCCGTAAAAAAGAGTCTTGCACGGCTGAAAACGGATTATATCGACCTTTATCAGCTTCACGGCGGCACGATAGAGGACAACATTGATGAAACGATCGAAGCGTTTGAGGAATTAAAACAAGAAGGTGTGATCCGTTACTACGGTATTTCTTCCATCCGCCCAAATGTGATAAAAGAATATGTGAAAAAATCAAACATCGTCAGTATTATGATGCAGTTCAGCCTGTTTGACAGACGCCCCGAGGAATGGCTTCCGTTTTTAGAGGAACATCAAATCAGCGTAGTCGCCAGAGGTCCGGTTGCCAAAGGGCTCTTAACTGAAAAACCGCTTAAACAAGTGGCGGACAGCATCAAACAAAACGGGTACTTATCCTATTCGTTTGAGGAATTGACAAATGCCCGCAAAGCGATCGAGAATGTCGCGCCCGATCTGTCCGTGACAGAAAAGTCGCTGCAATATCTGTTAGCACAACCGGCTGTCACCTCAGTCATTACAGGCGCCAGTAAGATTGAGCAGTTACGGGAAAACGTTCAGGCTGCAAACGCACGGCGTTTAAGCGAAGAAGAAATCAAAGCGCTCCAATCTCATACGAAACAAGACGTTTACGAAGCACACCGCTCATAACAGAAAAACCAGCACCCATACAGGTGCTGGTTTATTTATATTGATGCCAATCTATTTGGCTTTCATTAAGGAGCTCTTCAAAGCTTTTGTTTTTTTCAATCTCTTTTTTCTTTCTGATCTGTTCTGCTTTTTCTCTTTCTTGCCTCTTTTCATCCTCTTCCTTCAATTGGCTCTTCATCTCCATAAGCTTTGCTTTGATGTCGGATTGAAGGTCGTCTTTTAACTGATGTTTGTCAGTGGATTTTTGTTTTTTCATGTACGCTTCCCCCATGTTTTACTTTGAAGCCAGTTTATCACGGAGCATATAGACCGAACAAGCGGACTCTCTTCTGAAAACTTTTTTGATCAGCACAGCACTGTTTAGGTATAATGATTTCAAGTATAAATTTCCTGTATTTAGTTGAAAGGTGCTGTGACTTTTGAAGAAAATCCTTTTGGCCATTGGCGCTCTCTTAACCGCTGTTATCGCAATCGGAATTGTTTTTTCAAATATCATTCTCTTTATCAAGAAAAAGACAGATGAAGACATTATCAAAAGAGAGACAGACGACGGACATGATGTGTTTGAATCCTTTGAACGAATGAAGAAAACCGCTTTTGTAATACCATCCGCTTACGGGTATGATATAAAAGGCTACCATGTCGCACCACATGACACACCAAACACCATCATTATCTGCCACGGGGTGACGATGAATGTGCTGAATTCTCTTAAATATATGCATTTATTTCTTGATCTCGGCTGGAATGTGATTGTTTATGACCATCGCCGACACGGACAAAGCGGCGGAAAGACGACTAGCTACGGGTTTTATGAAAAGGATGATCTCAGCGAGGTTGTCAGCTGGGCCAAGAATAAAACAGGCCATCGCGGATTGATTGGAGTTCACGGTGAATCAATGGGAGCTGCGACTGCCCTGCTTTACGCTGGTGAACACCATGATGATGGCGCTGATTTTTATATTGCCGATTGCCCCTTCGCACGTTTTGATGAACAGCTTGCCTATCGGCTAAAAACGGAATACAGGCTCCCGTCTTGGCCGCTGCTCCCCATCGCCGACTTCTTTTTGAAGCTGAGGGGCGGCTATCGCGCACGCGAAGTATCTCCGCTTGCTGTCATTGAAAAAATCAAAAAACCGATCCTCTTTATTCACAGTAAGGATGATGACTATATTCCCGTTTCTTCAACCGAGCGGCTTTATGAAAAGAAACCCGGACCGAAGGCACTGTATATTGCCGATAACGGTGAACACGCCATGTCGTATACGAAAAACCGGGACACATACCGAAAAACGGTGCAGGAATTTTTAGACAAAATAAAAATGCCCAAGTCTTAGGCCCTACCTAGTTTTTCAACAAAAAATGAGGCCTTCTATAAAAGATAGGCCTCACTTTTTTTACTTCGCTTAACGTGTGAGGAGATGTTGACCAATATCCCGGCTGAAATCAGCATGAACATTAACGAAGAACCGCCATAACTGACAAACGGAAGAGGAATTCCGGTAATAGGGAGAAGGCCTAAAACAGCGCCAAGGTTAAATAACGCTTGAATCATGATCTGGAAGGTAAGGCCGATCGCCAGCAGCTTTCCAAACGGATCATTGATTTGCACAGCGATCCGCACGCCTCTGAACATCATTAACAGGTAAGCCCCGATGATCATCAAGAGCCCGGCCCCGCCGAGTTCCTCGGTAATGACCGCCATAATAAAGTCCGTATGGGCTTCAGGAAGAAATCCCAGCTTTTGAACGCTGTTCCCCAATCCATTTCCCCAGAACCCGCCCGAATCGATGGCAAGGTAGGAATTGATTAACTGGTAGCCGTCTCCGTTTTCATCCTGAAAAGGATCCCTGAACGATGTCAGCCTTCTTAACCGGTACGGCGCCGTCATAGCAAAATATGCGATGCCGGCCCCGGCCATTGTCCCGAGAAGCAATAAATGCCGTTTTCTGATGCCGGCGCACAGCAGAACAGCTCCGCAGCTTAATAGGATCGAAACGGCGGTGCCCAAGTCCGGCTGTTTTAAGATTAGAAAGAACACGGCCGCCAAAATGAGCAGCGGGGGCATGACGCCCTTTCCGAAATTGGCAATGTATCTCTGCTTTTTTGCATACACGTAAGCAAAATAAATAACCATCACAAGCTTCACGGCCTCAGACGGCTGAATGATGAGCGAACCGAAATGAATCCACCTTTGAGAATTGTTTTTCTCCACCCCAATCCCCGGCAACAAAACGAGAATCAGCATCAAAAAAGAAAGCTTCACTAAAAACCGGATGAGTTTGCCGTAAGCTTTGTAATGGAAAAAGACGGCAGCCGAAAAAAAGGTCAAACCGATGAGCAGCCATTGCAGCTGCTTCACAAAAAAATAGCTGCCATTACCGTACTTTATATATCCGAGGGGGTAGCCGGCGCTGTAAACCATCAGCAAACCAAGCGAAGATAAAAACAGAACCGATGCGATCAAAACATAATCAAGCTTTTTTAGATGGGAAAGAATCACCCTAAGCACCTTCAATCCCACCCCCAGCCGAACATATACTGCTTAGATCTGATATTCACACTGAAAACGAGACCTAAAGCAATCATATTGGTCAACAGCGCACTGCCGCCATAGCTGATAAACGGAAGAGCGAGCCCTGTCACCGGCATTAATCCGATTGTCATCCCAATATTTTGAAACACTTGGAATATAATTAAACCTGCAACCCCCGCAGATATATAAACACCGAACAGACTGTTGGATCGCATTGCAATCCTAATAATTCTGTAGATCATCAGAAAATACAGACAGATTAATGTTACGGCACCCAAAAAACCGAACTCTTCACCAATCACAGCGAATATAAAATCGGTATGAGCCTCCGGAATTTTCCCTCCTTGAACTTGGACTCCATGGGTAAAGCCGCTTCCTGTCAGCTGACCCGATCCTATCGCCAATAACGACTGCGTCAGCTGGTATCCATATGTAGATGCATGTTCATGAGGGCTGAGCCAGCCGTATATCCTGTCAAGCTGATGAGGTTTAATGATCTTTGAAAACATCTCAAAGTAATAATTGTGCAAAAACGTCAAAAAGGCGATTAATGCTATGAATCCAAGTGACAGGGACATGATCATTCTGCCCGAAATCCCCGAGACCAGCATTAACGTGAATGCAATCGACAAAATCACCAATGCAGAGCCTAAATCAGGCTGAATCAATATGAAGAAAAACGGAATCATTGTGTACACCATGATTTTACAAGTCGGAATGATACTCTCTGTGAAGGAGAACCTTTTATGCTGATATTGATTGAGCACCGAAGCCAACAGAAGAATCAAAATAATCTTCATAAATTCTGTAGGCTGGATTTCTAACACCCCGAAGCTTATCCACCTTTGTGAACCATTTTTATACGTTCCAAAAAAATGAACGAGAATGAGGAGAAAAACAGTTCCTACAAATAACCTGAGCGCCAATCGTTCGAGCAGCTCGTAATCGATATAAGCTGTTCCTGCCATTATGCCAAACCCGACAAGATACCAAATGACCTGCCGTTTGGCAAAATAAAAAGGGTCCTGTGTTTCATACTGCCCCGATCCGCTGTAAACAGCCAGTAAACTGATACAAAACAGACTAAATAAAATGAGCAGAAGACTGATGTCAATGTTGGTTTGTTTTTGTTTCATCTTTAACATGCTCCATTATGATTTAGGTGACAATTGGTTGAAGACGAGTTGAATCGCTGCGGCGTCATCGATATAGCCAATCGGAAAAATATAATCCGGTATAACATCAACAGGAGCAATGAAATACAGCAAAGCACCGCCTATCAGCAGCATTTCACGCGGCGTCCCGCGACCCGTAGTAAATCTGAAATACATGTCTTGCAAACGGGTCAGGAAAGGACCGATGCCGCTGACTTTCTCGACTTTATGTTCAAACTCGTCCTGAATCGTACGTTTCCCTTCCTCTGTCTGAGAATATTGCTGGTACTCAGTCAATTTGCTTTTCAGCTCTTCCATCGTAAAAGACCGGTCATAGACATTTGAGGTTTGCAAAACGTCTTCAATTTCGTCAATTGATGAGTGAATATCCGGACGGTCGTTGTCCTGCTTCTTCTCCATTGTATAGCCTGCAGCCGTCATCAGCTCATCAAAAGAAACGCCAAGACTGTCTGAAAACCTTTGTAAATGGTTCAGGTTTGCTTTTCTTTTGCCATTGATGATTCTCGAAATGGTCGCTTTATCAATTTGTGTGCGTTCGCTCAATTCCCTTAATGATAAAGACCTTTTTCGTAAATGCTCTTTCAGCAGCGCTCCTAGCTGATTTTTCTTTTGTTCCTCCACAATCCTGTTCTCCTTTCACACTAAAAACTTATCAATCTATCAGCCTAAAGACTAAGACGGTATAATGATATAGAAGTGTTGTCATAATGTCAACGAATAACCATAACAGCCCGTAACACTTAGTGTTTCCCACTATGAAGTTGTTGACAATTAAACAAAAAAGAGTGAGCCATAACTCTCACTCCTTCCTCTATAACGTCAAAACCCTCTTAGTTTTTTACGACACTCCAATGATTTTTCTTCTTTTGGCAGAGTGCCCATGAACATATGGATGTGGCTTTGCACGCTGTTACTTCGATAATCTCGATAACTTTTCTTTCACAACTCCTACGGCAGATATTTTGGTTGGCTAAGCAAACATCGCTAGCACCACGCTGGAAGCTACTCGGAACCTTAGACCTAGCCCGGGGTTTTCTGTCCATAATAAAAAAGCGAAAGGCCTCTTCGGGCTCTTCGCTTTTTTATTTCACAAAACGTCGGTAATGCCATCCATATTTTCTCTGATCCATTCAATCGCAAGATCTATCGTTGTAAACTCCTGCGTTTCGAATGTCATTTCATCCTGCAATAGCCAAACATCTTTTTTGACGGATTCTGCTCCTCCAATTGACCAGTGGAGCAAAGTATAGGGATGGTTTTGATTTAGGAAGGATACCCACGTTTTATTTTGTGCTGTGTTCTTCATTGCCTTCAGCTTTTGTTCCACGTTTCGTGTCTCCCTACTTTACTAATATGCTCATTCTGGGGCTGAGCATTTCAGCTGGGCTTTTCAGCGCCAGTGTTTTGGCTTTTTCATTGTAATCGATCGTCATTTGATCGTCAAAAAACACTTTCTGCGATGATTGGATATACAGCGGGATGCCATTCGTTTCCAGCTGCTCGCACTGTCCCGTTAATTCTTCAGCCAGCCAGATTGTCGGTACACCGCTTACCGCACAGCCGCATCCTTCTGCATCGTAACGAAGCTGGGCTTTTTTTCCCGGGTTGGCGTCAAACGCCTGCTGCAGTGCCTGTTTTGCTGCATCTGTCACATGTATGTTCATAAGGTGAGACCCCCGTTTTCATCATTTTCGCAATTGTAGCATACAACGCTTCCATTCGCATTGTTTCTGCCTTCTTTCCATCGCTTTGCATTTTCTTCTGCAGTCTTGATCCAATCATCTTTCCCTTGTATGTATAGATTGATGCAGTCCGGATGCTGGGCAGCTAGCTGTTTTTTGAGAACGGCATATTCTTCCGCTATTTCTGGATGAGCTCTGAGATAATCTCTGAATAACAGGTGCCTTTCAATAGCAGGGTTTCCCTTTTCGTACATATGGACATGATGAGTGCGTTTATTTCCGCCCTTTTGGAAATAACGTCTGCCAGCTATGCCGTTTTCTCCTCTCGGTGTATAGCCGATAGCCTTCATTTGTGTATCATATTGGCTCACCGCTTCAATGCTTCTGACTTCAATTAATATATCAATGATTGGCTTTGCTGCCATGTTAGGGATTGATGTGCTTCCGATATGATGAACAGCAATGATCTCCGGTCCGAACACAAGCTTCAGCCGTTCTTTTTCTTCATCGAAACATTCCGTCCATTTTTCATTGTAGAGAACGACTTCAACTTTTCGTTCCGGATACAAATGAAAGACAGACAGCAATAGACCCTCCGCGGCTTTGACGGTTTCTGCCTTTTGAAATCCCGCCTGTGTATAGAGCGATACGGCCGGTGTATTTTTCTCAGCTGTGACTACTTCGATTTTCTCAGCGTCTTCGTTTTGATCGATGACAAATTGCAGAAGTGCTCGTCCAATCCCTTTTCTGAAACCGCTAGGATGCACCACAAGCCTGCAAATGGTGAGATGATGCATGTTTATCTCATATGAAATGACACCGATCAGTTTGCCGTCTTTCCGATATCCCGCAAACTGTTCATGAGATGCTTGAATATCCTTCGGCTTCTCTTGTAAGGCAGGAATACCGTCAAAACCGATAAGCTCCGCTTCTTTTATGTACGCGGGCTGCTGCACGGCAATAATCTCACGCGCTGTGATGTCTCCCTTATGCTCAAGAAATTCAATCATTTCTCTTCTCCTGAAAACAGCCGCTGCCTCTCGACTTTTGCGATGCGGACTGCATACAACTCGTACCAAACGCTTTTTCCTTTTTCTTTTGCCGCTTGATGTTCATTGTGATGCTTCCAGTGGTTAATGGCGTCGATACTGTCCCAGTAGGAAACAGTTATGCCCCTTCCATCCGCTTCACGAACACTTTCGACGCCTAAAAATCCCGGCTGATCCGCCGCAAGCGATACCATCCGCTCCGCTGTTTCTCCATATCCTATGTCATTTTCGCTTTTGACAGATGAAAAAATGACTGCATAGTAAGGTGGCTCAGGTGTTTTTGATAAAAAATCCATCATATTTCCTCCTCATATGTTTTTGACAAACAGTACCTTATCTTGGCCCGGGCCATCGTAGTTTGCAAACACTGAGATGCCATTTACCGTTTTGGTGCCCTTTTCAATGTCAAATCCCAATTTTGTGTGATACGCAATTGATACCTTATTCACAGGTGAAGTGACGCATTTTACCCGGGTGCAGCCTCTTTGTTTTACCGTTTCAATAAAGATATCGTATAATTGTTTTCCAATTTGCATTTTTCTGAAATCCGGATGCACACCGGAAAAATGGATGTATGCCGTTTCAGGATCCGATTGCGATTGAAACCCGATTAAAAATCCGGTCATGCTGTTATCTTCAGATGTAATAAAGCTTGTGTCCTGAAAATGCTCAAAAAATAGTCTCGGCAATTTTTCTTTCAGCTGTCTGCCGCCCCACCATTCATTCATTACAGACGTTACCATTTCATAATCTGAAGACGTGATTGTTCGAATATCCATTACGATTTGATCTCCCTCCGTCTGGCAAAACGAATGTCAGCTCTTTTTTTCTCACAATATAAAAATTATATTTTGCCTGACTGGAATTGTAAATGCCTTCTTTCCTGTATCATACGTTTCCAGATTGCCGAGGGAACAATGTTTGGTATTTTTACACATATTTCTCCCCCCAATGCAGGAGGGAGAAACGTTACAGCACAATATCAAGCACCTGATTAAGTTTCAGCTTATAAAGCTGATCCTCGTCTCCTTTTATCCATACTGTTTTTTCAAACTCTTCATAACGGCAGATTTTCCCGGTGCAGCGGACAATTTCACCGTCCTGAAAGCAGCTGACAGTGACATTCTGAGCAAACTCCATCGCGGTGCAAAGCGTTTGATTCATTTCCTCCAGCTTATCAGGATCAAGGATCGGCTTTTGCAGCTTCTGTTTATGGCGCTTTCTCTCAAGCAGGCTTTGTTTATGTTCCGGCAGAAACATCCTGCTCCCTTCCCACAGCAGGTTGCCTCTTTTTAAATGGTCATTCATTTATAGTGCCCTCCTATTTTAGCCGCACGTTCAAATGCCTGGCCTGCCGCTGTCAGTGACGCCGCCCTGATGATGGCTGTGTCGCCGAACCGGTTTTTAATGCCGTCCATCACATAGCCAAGGCTCATTTTCTTTGCATAATCCTGAAATAAATTGAGCTGCCATATGTCATCAGATGAGAGCTGAGACAGATTGACCCCGAGGCGGCGGACAGGCTTCCCGTCCCAAAACGTAAGAAACAGCCGGCATACAGCCTCATATACATCCTGGGTAGAATTCGTCGGCTCCGCCAGCTTCACTTGCCGGTTGAAGCCCGTTGGCCAATCAAAATCAGCACCCCGGCAGCTCACTGACACCGTCTGCCCCATTACCCCAGCGTTTCGGCTTCGCCTGCACACCTCTTCACTCAGTTCCAGCAGCACGACTTTGATTTCTTTGTCAAAGTGTTCGTAGTCTTTCGGGAGAGTCATTCCATGGCCAATCGCCTTTTGTCCGTCCAGAGATGAAGTTGACACAGGAGAATAGTCGATCCCGTTCGCCGTCATCCACAGCACATGGCCGTTAATGCCCCATTTCTTTTTTAAAAGATCGAGCGGAAAAGCCGCAAGCCCGCCGATCGTGCTGATGCCCATCCGGTTTAAATGATGCTTCATGCGGCTCCCAACGCCAAACATGCTGCCCACCGGAAGCGGCCACATTTCGGTTTTCATATTTTCTTTCGTTAAGGTAAAAATACCGTTCTTATTCTTTTTGGCAAAATTGTCGCACGCGATTTTGGCTAGCGCTTTATTAGGACCGATTCCGACCCGCGCATAAATGCCGATCTCCCGCATGATTCTGCCCTGAATGCTGTTTGCGATCTCTTCCGGCGTCCCAAACAGCTTCTGGCTGCCTGTAATGTCCATGAACTGTTCATCGATGGAATACGGCTCTACAAGGTCTGTATACTCCTCTAAAATGGCCGTAATTTGCAGTGATACATCAATATACCGCTGCATACGGGGCCGGAGCACAACAGCTTCAGGGCACTTTTCCTGCGCCTCCCACAGCCGTGAAGCATTCGCCACACCCTTTTGTTTCGCCAGCGGGCAGGCAGCCAATACGACTCCGCCCCTTTTTTCAGGGTCACCCGAAACAATGACAGGCCTATTTTTCAAATGTGGATTTTCCGCTTTCTCTACAGATGCATAAAACGATTGCATGTCAACGAGAAAAATCACTTTTTCTTTCATCATACACACCTCTAAAAAGAACTTATGTTCGTTTTTCTATTATATGAGAAAGTATGTTCGTTTTATACTGGTAAATCATTCTTGTCTGACAGAAAATATGATCCAAGGGTTTGAGAGAAGAAAAACATTTAGTAGAATAAAAGCGAAGCACAAAGATAGGAGAGTCATGATGGAGAAATTTGTCGAAAAAATGATGGGACAGGCACTGCGTCAATACGGCAGAAATGTTGCCATAGATCCGTTAAGCCCATATGAAAAACAAAGCCTGAAAGCAGCCTTAGAAGAGAGACGGGATGAAGAACCCGATGAGGATCTGCATGCGCATATAGAAGATATCATTTATGACTATGTCACAAACCAAGGGCTGTTCTCTTAAACGCAGGCCATAAAAAAAGAAACGTACAGCCCCTCAAAACTGTCTATTCTCAAGCGTGTCATCATTTAGAAGAGACACGGCCCCTTCTGCTGTTCTGCGGCTAATGTCGGCTTTCAGTGTAAATTTTGACCTCATGTCCGGCATCACAGAGCATTTCCGAAACTTGATCCACATCCTGATGGGTTAAATCACTGCCTGTAATGTTTCAAACGGACTTCCGTTTGCTTCCATGTTCTGCCGAATCGCTTTAAAACGCCCGGCATTCAAGCATCAATTAATATTGTGCTTTCACCACAGACATAAGCGCCGGACATATCGTCATTTTCCTTCCCGAATGCTTTAACCTCAATTTCAACGATGTAAACTCCGTCAGCCCCGGGTATCCTCCACACATGGTATATTGCAATCCTACAATCAGACATGTTTTGTAGTAAATGTCAATAACGAAATATTTTGAATTCCCCATTGGAGAAGGAAATTTTTTCATATATGATAGAAAAAGATTCTTACATACAGGAGAGAATACGATTCATGAAGAAATGGAAAGATATCCACCCCATCAGCTGGACAATTATCATCGGAACCATTTTCGGCAGAATGGCAACATCGATGAGCATTCCTTTTTTAGCGATTTATTTAACAGCCGTCCAAGGCGCATCTGCTTCCTATGCAGGGCTGGTCATCGCCGCAAGCTCATCAGTCGGCATCCTTGCAAGCTTTTACGGCGGATATATCTCAGACAAATTCGGCAGAAAAAACATGATGCTCGTGTCCATTTTCGGCTGGATGCTGGTATTTGCAGGATTTGCGGCGGCATCTCATCTCTGGGTATTTTTTGTGGTAAACGCATTAAACGGACTTTGCAAATCACTGTTCGAGCCCGCTTCAAAGGCCTTGCTGTCTGATATGACCGAAGAAAAAACGAGACTGCTTGTTTTTAATTTACGCTATGCAGCTATTAATATCGGCGTTGTCTTCGGACCGGTGCTCGGCCTGTATTTCGGCTCATCGCAATCGACCGCACCCTTTTTGGTGCCTGCAGTCATTTACGGACTATACGGACTCGTGCTTGCCATCCAATTTAAAAAACATCCATCATCGTCAGCATCAGACCAACCCCGAAATATGAGCGTGCGGGAAGCGTTTATGGTGACGCAAAAGGATCATCTTTTTACAATTGCTTTGGTCGGCATTACGCTATGCACCTTCGGCTACTCACAATTCAGTTCCACATTCCCGCAGTATATGGCGCAGAACCCCTTGATCAGCAATGGAACGAAGCTGTATGGGTTGATGCTGACATTAAACGCAATCGTTGTGTTGGCGACGCAATTTCCCATCGTCCATTTTGCAAAACGTTTTTCGCCGCTTTGCTCCCTGATGCTCGGTAATGTGATGGTTAGTATCAGCATGGCCATTTTCACCATATCACACGGTGTTTCGTCACTTGTGATGATTGTGGTCACATTTACAATCGGCGAAGTGCTTTTATTCTCTATGATGGATTTGTTTGTAGACCAGATTGCAAAACCAGGATTAAAAGGCACTTATTTCGGGGCAATCGGTTTTTCACAGCTCGGAAACGTCATCGGCCCCTGGATCGGGGGTATATGTATAGACCTATTTGGCGCTGGCCGGCCGATTTTTATTTTTTCTGTTCTGAGCGGCATCACCCTGCTCGGCCTGCCATTTTTAGCGTTCGCCTATCGGCAGATGAAAATGGACATCACAAAACACCAAACCAGGCTGGAAAAGCCGCTTTAAATAAAAAAACGGGAGAGAATCAATCTCTCCCGCAACAATGAGGTGATGAACATGAATATAGGCGATATGATGTTTCAGCTTTTCGTATTTATTATGTTTGCCGCTGTCATCTTTGCAGCTGTTACAAGCTTCAAGTATGCGAAGAACCGAAAAGCGCAGCTGGACCGCATTGAGAAAAAGCTTAACAGCCTATCCGAAGATCACGATTAACCGCTTGGAGCAACGAGCTCTACCTTAATCCGGTCCGGATCCTCACAATAGACTGCATAATGCCCGTCTCCTCCGGCAAAAGGATGCCGATCTCGGTACAACACACGATAACCTTTTGCCATCAATTTTTCGGTCATCAGGTCGACTTGAAGCTTGGATTCAGCATGAAATGCGAGATGGTTCAGCCCAACACGGCATCTGTGGTATTCCGGCTCTAGAAACTGCTCTTTCGCCGGCACAATCACAAGGTAAAAACAATCTTTCTTCCAACTGATGCCTGAGCTCCATTTTTGATACTCTTTATAGCCAAGTTCTTTTAGGAACCATCCCCAAAATCGTCGAGACGCTTCCAAATCAGAAACATACAGTTCAATATGATGCACGATATTATACCCGCCTTACCAGCACTTCTTCAACCTTATGCCCGTCTCCCTTACGCAAAATGAGATCTGACCTGAATTTAGTCGGCAAAATATTTTCATATAAATTCGGCCGGTTGACACTCTCCCAAATCGATGCTGCCATTTCGTCAGCCTCCTGATCAGACAAGTCTTTAAATTTATGAAAATAAGAATCGGGATTTTGAAAAGCTGTTTCCCGAAGCAGACGAAAACGCTCTAAATACCAAGTGAAAATCCGGCTTTCGTCCGCATCCACATAAATCGAAAAATCAAAGAAATCGGAAACAAAAATACGCGGATTTTTCCGGTCATCCTCCAGGGTGGGCGACTGAAGAACATTAATGCCTTCAATAATCACAATATCGGCCTGTTCTACAACCTCGAACACACCTTCCTCGCGGTCATAGGTGAGATGGGAATACACCGGGGCCTTTACGCTGTCTTTTCCTGATTTTAAGTCATTCAAAAATTCGAGCAGCGCCTTTACGTCATAGCTTTCAGGAAACCCTTTTCGTGACATCATATTTTTCTTTTTCAGCTCGGCTGTAGGAAATAAAAAACCATCTGTCGTGATAAGGCTCACTTTAGGGCGATCCGGCAAACGCGAAAGCAGCTTCTGCAATATCCGCGCTGTCGTGCTTTTTCCGACTGCCACACTGCCGGCGATGCCGATAATAAACGGAATTTTGGCTGAATGAGGGTGCTTTAAAAAAACATTGACATGCTTATTGCGTTCGGCTGCAGACTTAACATGCAAATGAAGCAGGCGAACAAGCGGAATATAAATCGTTTCCACTTCTTCAACAGATAGATAATCATTCAGCCCTTCCACGGCTTTTGCCTCTTCTTCAGAAACAGCAATCGACAAATGTCCCCCAAAGCCAGACCAAGACTCACGATTGTGTTTTGTATATAAAGTATGTAAATTAAGCTCTTTATTTTTCACTGTTTACACCTGACTCTCTGAAGGTTAAAACCCTTACAAAGATTGTAACGGAAAACCCTTTCACTGTCTGCTTATTTTTTCATTTCGTTTTCAGCAAATCTGCACCAATTCGGTTATACGCAGCAATTTCTTCTTTTGGAACCATGCTTCCTCCCGTTCCCCAGACGACATGTACAGCATGTTCCATCTTATGTTTCTGACTATAGCGTCTTCCTTCTTCAGTCGAAAAGAGCCGAATCGGTCCAAACATGCCGGCAAGAGCAGAGGGCTCTAAATATTTACTTTCAGAGACAGCCAGCATATGAAGCAAGGCATAAAGCGTATCGTCCTCTACGGTATAACAGCCGCTCAGCAGCGGTTCAATCAGCTTACCGACAAACCCTGACGGCCTCCCTACGGCAAGCCCGTCAGCAGCCGTCCGATTATCCAGGCCGATATCCTGGACAGAAATCTGCTCATGGAGTCCGGAATAAAGCCCTAACAGCATACATGGTGAATGAGTCGGTTCGCCGAAAAACACATGAACATGGTCTCCATATAAAAGCTTCAGCCCAAATGCCACACCGCCCGGCCCTCCGCCGACACCGCACGGCAGGTACACAAACAGCGGCGTTTCAGGTCCTGGCTGTATTTCCATACAGTCGAGCTGCGTTTTTAAACGGCTGGCGGCAACAGCATATCCTAGAAACAGCTGACGGGAGTGTTCATCATCAATGAAATAACAGAATGGATCTTGTTCCGCCTGCCGTCTCCCTTCTTTCACCGCTTCACTGTAATCTGATTCATACTCCATGACAGTGACACCCTTTTGGCGAAGGAGATCCTTTTTCCACTGCTTAGCATCGGCGGACATATGCACTGTCACGCGAAATCCGAGTGCTGCACCGATGATGCCGATGCTTAATCCAAGATTTCCTGTCGAACCGACAGCAATCGAATAGCGGGAGAAAAACGCGGCAAATCGGTCTTCCTGTAACATGCTGTAATCATCGGATTCCTGTAGCATTCCTTCTTGAAGCGCCAGCTTTTCAGCATGCTTTAATACTTCATAAATCCCGCCCCGCGCTTTAATCGATCCTGAAATCGGAAGCTCATGGTCGCACTTTAAAAGCCACCTTCCCGGAAATGGCTGCTGATATTGCGCTTCCAGCTTTTCCTTCATATGCTGCATTTCAAAAAGCGGAGACTCGATCATTCCTTTGGCATCTTTCGTCTCAGGAAACACCTCGGCAATGTAAGGAGCAAACCGCCGCAGCCTTTTTTCTGCCTCCGCTATCTCGCTTTCCCACTCATCTGCAGGGAATAACGAACCCTCTTTCTTGCCCGGATTTGCCCAGAATACAGGCTCTGCATCAATCAGTTTCTGAATAAACGGATCTTTGAGCAGAACATGAAGGGCTTCTTGATTGATTGACATTCAATGATTTCTCCCTTCCTCTACAAAAAACTGCCTGTGATCATGCCAACAAGCTTCTCACCACAGGCAGTTCCATCGTTATTTTTTCATAAGCACGCGTCCTGCCAGCTTTTCAACGAGAGCCGGAAACAGCTGATACAGCTTCGTGCCGGCATTCATTAAACGCGGAAGATTGATCTCCCGTTTGTTCGTGAAAATAGCGGCTGTAATTTGAGCTGCCACATCATCAGGATCAAGCATCCAGCGGCCGACATTTTTGACATAGTCCCCGCCTTTATCAGCAATGGAAAAAAAGTCCGTCTGAATCGGTCCCGGATTGACTGTTGTCACATGAATGCCGGTTCCCGCCAGCTCCATCCGTAAAGCATTTGAGTAGCCGAGCACGGCATGTTTTGTCGCGGAATAAAGGCTCGACTTCGGTGTTGCAATTTTCCCCGCTTGAGAAGCGATATTGATGATATGGCCCTTTTTTTGCTCAAGCATTTGCGGAAGCACCGCTTTTGTACAGGCGATCAAGCCGAAGACATTCACATCAAACATCGCTTTCATGTCATCTAGTGTCGAGTCTAAAACCGTTTCAAATATACCGAAGCCCGCATTGTTGATCAGTACATCAACCGAGCCAATCTGATCGCGTACACGGGCGATATCCTCTAGGCGGCCGACATCCAGAGGAAAAATCTCACACTGTCCGCTCCATTCCTCGGTTATTTTCCTCTTTATTGCAATCAAACGATCCTCACGTCTTGCCGACAGCAGGACATGGGCTCCTTCAGCTGCGCATAAATATGCGATTCTTTCACCGAGTCCTCCTGAAGCGCCGGTTATCCAAATTCGCTTTCCCGCTATATGTTTCACCCATTTCACCTCTTCATTGTTCTAAAGTATGCAGTTTTCCCTTCCCAATATGACGTGATGGATTCTTCTGCAGCCAACACATCAAGATGCCCTGCCGTTTCTGACATCGTTAAAAATAATTCCTTTTCATACACAGCAGGGAAAAGCTGCTGACAGACCTGAAAAGCGGTCATCGGCTTTTCATCCAGCATGCGCCGCACATCCTCCGTCCTGTTCCTCTGCTTGTCAAAACGCTTCTCAATCAGCGCCTGTACGCTGGTAATCGTTTCACCGTGGCCGGGAAACACGATTGTTGGCTCAAGTTCAGACAGCCTTCGCAAAGACCGCTGATAGTCGACTAAAGGCTTTGACCTTATGTCTCCCTCTTTCGGGGCTTCTATAATCGGATTAGACGAGCTGTTGGCCAGCAGAAGATCGCCGCCAAGCATTCTCCCGCTTTTTTCATGGAAAAGAACGATATGCGACTCAGCATGTCCAGGCATCTCCAAAACAGACCAGCCCTCAAGTCCATCAATCCTCATCCCTTCTCTGACTGTTTTTGTCAGGGATCTCGTACAGGAAAATGCGTACGCTGACCGAATCAGCTTTTCAGCCTTTCCAGCATCAAATGGAACGCCTAATTCAGGCAGCAGCTTTTGAAAAAAACGTTTTTGCCAATCCATATAAGCTTGATTTCGGCTGATATAAGGTTCGTTGAACGGATGCCCAATCACTTCAATTCCATCAGAAAAAACATCAAGCAAGCCGGCATGATCAGCATGATGGTGAGTCAGTACAACCTGCTCAATATCTGACATTTTCACGTTTACAGCAGCAAGCTGCTCTTGAAGGGCTGCAGCAGCCTCTTTTGTATTCGGCCCCACATCGATAAGTGTCAGCGCATCACCTTTTACTAGATAAACGATAACATCACCGACAGCAAATGGTGTCGGGACGCGGATCGCAATTACAACATCTGCAGTTGTCATCCTTTTGCTCCTTGTCTTCATTCATTATTCATATTTTAGCTTTTTCTCGGTCTTGTGTCATTATAGCTGAATGAGAATGGCCCTTTTTGAAAAAGCTATTGACATTAGCTTGTCCGCCATTGCATAATGAACAACAAACTAAAACGAGAACCATTGGAACGCTATGACGAGGATTAGTATACAAGGCAATGGTCAAAGAGAGCGATACCCCCTGGCTGAAAGGTATTGCGGCCCGCTTGTTTGTAGAACCTGCCCTCAGAGCGGTTAGGAAAACCTAAACGTTTCCCGCGTTATGGGATTTGAGCTGAGCACAATTTGTGCTAATGAGGGTGGTACCGCGAACCTTTTCGTCCTTTACGTGATGAAAAGGTTTTTTGTTGTTCTGATAGAAGGAGGATACCAATGAAAAAGATAGGATTTGTCGGCGCTGGGTCCATGGCAGAAGCAATGATCAACGGCATTTTGCAAAGCGGCATCACAAAACCAGAACATATCTATATCACAAACCGCTCAAATGACGAGCGTCTGATTGAATTAAAGGAGACGTACGGCGTGCGTCCATGCAGAGATAAAAATGAGTTGTTCACTCACACCGATATCATCATCCTCGCTTTTAAACCGAAGGACGCGGCGGAAAGCATTGACGGCATCCGTTCGTATATCAAGGATCAGCTTGTGATTTCAGTGCTTGCAGGCCTTACCATCGAAACCATTCAGCACTATTTTGGCAGAAAGCTCGCGGTCATTCGCGTCATGCCTAATACTTCAGCAGCCATTAGAAAATCAGCAACCGGATTTTCTGTAAGCGCGGAAGCAAGCCAGGATGATATCACCGCCGCAAAAGCTTTATTGGAAACAATCGGTGATGCCACACTGGTTGAGGAACGGCATCTTGATGCTGTCACGGCGATCGCCGGCAGCGGTCCGGCCTACGTGTACCGTTATATCGAGGCAATGGAAAAAGCGGCGCAAAAAGTAGGTTTGGATAAGGAAACGGCAAAAGCACTCATTTTGCAGACTATGGCAGGGGCAACAGATATGCTCCTTCAAAGCGGCAAACAGCCTGTACAGCTGCGCAAGGAAATTACGAGTCCAGGGGGCACAACTGAAGCAGGCCTTCGCGCTTTACAGGACTCCCGCTTTGAAGAAGCGATTATTCACTGTATTGAAGAAACCGCTAAACGCAGTGCGGAGATCAAAGAGCAGTTTGCCGGTGCCGCCTTAGAGAAGCATTCATAGATATAAGCCAAAAGACAGAAGGTACTGTGCCTTCTGTCTTTGGTGTTTCCTAAAACAGCTGGCCGGCAGTTTCTGATTGTTTTAATAGCGCGGAGATCGTAAATGAAAGCAAGTCCGGAAGCACTTCAAAGGAATAAGGCATATACAGTCTTTCCGTCCATTTGTGCGGGTCTTTTCCAGCCGGACCGACATTGAAAACCGGGACATATAAAGCCTGATCTTTGCCGCTTGGCAGTGAATATCCTCTGTTAAAGAGCGGCATATTGCTTGTGTACGCATCAACCTCCTGCTTTTCCAGCTGTAGATAGCTTAAGTCTGAAAGTCCGGGGAAATACTGGACCTCCCGTAGAGCTATGCCGTACCTGTCAGCCGCATAATGCATAAGCTGATCAGCTGTATTCCTGATCAATTGATCGTCCTTTGAAGAAACCGCCGGATAAAACGGCGGGCTGTAAAAAAGAACAATAAGCGGCGCATCTTCCTTACAAAGTGAAGCAAGCTCTGAAACAATTTTCGTCGAAAAATCCCTGTCCCCAAGATCGCCTCTGTTGGCAAAGGCATAATTAAGAACCCGCTCGGTTTCCGAGTTTCCAACACGCTTTTTTGCACGCGCGACCAGCTCATCAAATGTCAAAACAGTCACGGTGCGTTCAATCGGCTGAAAAGACTCAAATTGCTGAAAATCCTGTGTTTTCTTTCGAATGTTCGCGGTTATTTCCTCCGCCGCCTGTTCTGCGGTTTTAAGCAACATCTGATGCAGCTCACTGGCCGACCGTTTCATTGACAGCACATTAAATAACGTGACAGCTGTATGCGGTGTCTGAACTGAATACGCCTCTTTCAAGTCCTTTTGCATTAAGTTGACCGGCGGCGGAGTGACTTCACCATCAACCTTTTCGCAATAATCCACATTCAGTTCAAGCAAGCGGTTCATCTCAGATACCATTAAATTTGCGTTTATGCCTGAAAATGGCTCTCCGACATGGGTTTCAATCCCCTTACAGAAAAATCCCGCAAGCACCTTGCCAATGCTTCCTGTATAAAAATATTGCTGCTGATCGCCGGGAAATTTTTCAAACATCGGTTCAGCATTCAGGCAAGCGGTTAATGTGATATCATGCTTTTTCTCCATTTCCTTCAGTACAGGGACCGCTTCAATCATGCCTCTTGAATTCACTTCCTCATCAGGAACGGTAATCAATAGCAGATTGCCCTCAAATTGGCCGTTCATTGCCCGCTCCAGCATTGACAGATGAACAGCAAGCCCCGCTTTCATATCCATCGTCCCTCTTCCGAACAGCCAGTCGCCGCTCTCAGCATCTTTTCGCACACGCTCCGGAAGCAGCTCTTTTTTCTCTAAAAAGGAACTCAAAAGCTCGGCAGGCTTACAAGCCATATGTTTGAATTCTCCGTAATCCTCTATGTCCACGACATCAAAATGACTCAGCAAAAGCACTGTCTTTTTGACATTCTTCTTTTTGACTAGAGCCGTTAGAAAGGATCTGCCGTCGTCCATCGGATGAAGTGTTACATCATCAGGATGTTTTTGAAAATAAGGCTTGTCCTTCAAAATAAAATAAAGATATTCTGCAAGTGCTGCCTCTCCCTTCGAACCGGTGATGCTTTCGTATTGTACAAGAGAAGTTAAAAGGGTCAGCAATTCGTCCTTCGTCTGCCAATTCATCGATCTCCGCCCCTCCTATGTATAAAAACGCTTCTAAAATGAAAAATAAAATGATTCTCTGTCTATTATACAGAAATGGTTGACAAAAACGGATCTTTTGAGCAGTTTATATGACGGGAAAGAAATGACTTGATATAATCAATCTCTAAAAACCTTACGGGAGGCGAAAGAAATGGCCAGAAAATTATTCACACCTATTACAATTAAGGATATGACGTTAAAAAACCGCATCGTCATGTCGCCAATGTGCATGTATTCTTCTCATGAAAAGGACGGAAAATTGACGCCGTTCCACATGGCACATTACATATCTCGAGCAATCGGCCAGGTCGGGCTGATTATTGTGGAGGCATCAGCGGTGAATCCTCAAGGACGAATCACAGACCAAGACTTAGGAATTTGGAGCGATGAGCATATCGAAGGCTTTGCCAAACTGACTGAGCATGTCAAAGAACAAGGCTCAAAAATCGGCATTCAGCTTGCCCATGCCGGACGTAAAGCAGAGCTTGAAGGAGATATTTTCGCTCCATCGGCGATTGCGTTTGACGAACAATCAGCAACACCTGTAGAAATGTCAGCAGAAAAAATAAAAGAAACGATCCAGGAATTCAAACAAGCGGCTGCCCGCGCAAAAGAAGCCGGTTTTGATGTGATTGAAATTCATGCGGCGCACGGATATTTAATTCACGAATTTCTATCTCCGCTTTCCAACCACCGCACAGATGAATACGGCGGCTCACCTGAAAACCGCTATCGTTTCTTAAGAGAAGTCATCGAAGAAGTCAAACAAGTATGGGACGGCCCTTTATTTGTCCGTGTATCTGCTTCTGACTATACAGACAAGGGCTTAGATATCGCCGATCACATCGGTTTTGCAAAATGGATGAAGGAGCAGGGTGTTGATTTAATTGACTGCAGCTCAGGCGCCCTTGTTCAAGCAGACATTAACGTATTCCCTGGCTATCAGGTCAGCTTCGCTGAGAAAATCCGTGAACAAGCTGACATGGCAACTGGTGCTGTCGGCATGATTACAGACGGTTCAATGGCTGAAGAAATTCTGCAAAACGGACGTGCCGACCTCATCTTTATCGGCAGAGAGCTTTTGCGTGATCCATTCTTTGCAAGAACTGCTGCGAAACAGCTTAATACAGAGATTCCGGCCCCTGTTCAATACGAAAGAGGCTGGTAATGTCCAAAAGAGATATCCTCAACCGGATATCTCTTTTTTTATTTTTTAGAGAAACGATCAGCTAAGGTTCTCCGTCTCCCTAGTAGAACCAATTAGAGGAGATGACTCCAATGAACTCAGCTTGGATGGAAAAGACATATACAATTGACGGATGTGCGTTTCATACACAACACCGGAGAGGATCAAGCGGTGTAACGATTGTCTTTGAGGCCGGCTACGGTACTTCTTCTGAGACGTGGGAACCATTAATGGCGGACATTGATGATGAATTTGGCATTTTCACATATGATCGGGCAGGGATAGGGAAAAGCGGACAAAGCAGCGCTAAACGAACAGCTGAACAACAGGTGAAAGAATTGGAGAGTTTGCTTAAAGCAGCAGATGTAAAACCTCCTTATTTGGCTGTTTCTCACTCATACGGGGCTGTGATCACCGGTTTATGGGCCTGCAAAAACAGGCGCGATATTATCGGCATGGTCCTCCTTGATCCAGCTTTAGGAGATTGCACAAGCTTCTCCTTTATTCCTGAAGAAATGCACAAAGCATATACAAAAAAGATAATGCTTGAGGGCACACATGCAGAGTTTTCTAGAAGCCTGCAGGAACTCAAACAGCGGCAAGTCCATTTAGGGAACATGCCTCTCATTGTACTGTCATCAGGTGAACGGACTGAGAAATTCGCTGCTGAACAGGAATGGCAAAACCTGCACACCAGCATCTTGTCTCTATCGAATCAAAGCAGCTGGATTCAAGCTAAAAACAGCTCGCACAACATCCATCATGATGAACCTCATATCGTTCATTTGGCTATTTATGACGTGTGGTGCGCAGCGTGCCAGCAGGCCGCTCCTCTTTATCAGGCAGTCAATTAACATAAAAAAAGACCGGGCCGTAAAACGCCCGGTCTTTTTTGTTATTTTGTTTCACGATGAATGGTATATTTCTTTAAACGCGGTGAATATTTTTTCAGCTCTAAACGGTCTGGGTTGGTGCGTTTATTTTTTGTTGTGATGTAATTTCTGTCTCCCGTTTCAGTGCAGGCTAAAGTAACATTGACTCTCATATTAGCATCTCCTTATAAAGCGTAATGATTACGTTTTATTATACAACGTAATTACAATTTGTCAAATAGGAGCTCTTCCTTCAGCCCCGCGGAACGTTTACCTCTAAGAAATCATACGCTGCCACGCTGTTTGGGAAAACGTCAGCCGCTTCTTTTTGAAGCTCCAGAGAGGCATCTCCCTGATATCTTGCGCTGATATGGGTTAAAATGAGCTTCTTCGCACCGGCTTCTTTCGCTGTTACAGCTGCTTGTTCCGTTGTACTGTGAAAATAATCGTAAGCAAGTTTCCGATCTTCCTTAGCAAAGGTCGCTTCATGAACAAGCACATCACAATCCTTTGCAAGCTCTTTTAGCTTGTCACTTACTCTCGTATCTCCGGAAAGCACAACAGCTCTTCCCTTTTTAGGAGGCTCCAGAAAATCATTCCCATTGATGATGCGTCCGTCTTCAAGCGTTACCGTTTCCCCTTTTTTGATTCTTTGATACACAGGTCCAGGCGGGATATTCATTTCTTTTAATACATCCGCCTTTAAGGAACCTGGTACATCTTTTTCCTGCACACGGTACCCGAAAGCCTCTACTCCATGAATAACAGATACTGCTGTGACAATAAACTGATCGTCTTCAAACACGATTCCTTCTTCGATTTCCTTGATCACAAGCGGATATGTCAAATGGGTTTTCGTGACAGCAAGGCTTGTTTCAATAAACGCCTTGATCCCTTTAGGTCCGTACACCGTCAGCTCGTCCTCTCCCCCTTGAAAGGAACGGCTCCCCAGAAGCCCCGGAAGCCCGTATACATGATCGCCGTGCATGTGGGTAATGAAGATTTTTTCTATTTTACGAGGTTTAATCGTTGTATGTAAAATTTGATGCTGCGTGGCTTCCCCGCAGTCAAACAGCCATACTGAACGCCTTTCTTCAAGCAATTTTAATGCCACCGACGTTACGTTTCTCGTCTTAGCGGGAATGCCGGCTCCCGTCCCTAAAAAAAGTAATTCCACGTTTCTTCCTCCTACTAGAACTAGTTACCTACAAGAATACAGGATCAGGCGCAAAATGTGAATCTTGCCTCTGAAAGGAACAATCCTTTCGTTCTAAAAACATTTTTACGGCATTCTGCAAAAAAAGGGCTTAAATGTTTGCTTTCGTTGAATTTTAGATTTAAAATGAAGGAAATATACGGGGTGTACTAAAATAAAGCTTCGAATAAAGTGAGGTACTTTTAGTGAAAACAAACCAACAACCAAAAGCAGTAATTGTCATATTCGGTGCAACTGGAGATTTAGCTAAACGAAAACTGTATCCGTCTATTCACCGTTTATATCAAAACGGACAAATCGGAGAAGAGTTTGCAGTTGTAGGAGTTGGAAGAAGACCTTGGTCCAATGAGGATCTTCGCCAAACTGTTAAAACATCCATTTCCTCATCTGCAGATAAACATATAGATGATTTCACGTCTCATTTTTACTATCACCCGTTTGACGTGACAAACCCTGGCTCCTATCAAGAGCTTAACGTATTGCTTAACCAGTTGGAAGATACATATCAAATTCCGAACAACAGAATGTTCTACTTGGCAATGGCTCCTGAATTCTTCGGGACAATTGCAAAAACATTAAAATCAGAAGGTGTTACAGCAACTACAGGCTGGTCCCGTCTTGTCATTGAAAAGCCGTTCGGCCATGATCTGCCAAGTGCACAGGCACTAAACAAAGAAATCCGCGAAGCATTTACGGAAGATCAAATTTACAGAATCGACCATTATCTAGGCAAACAAATGGTTCAGAACATTGAAGTGATTCGATTTGCCAATGCGATTTTCGAACCGCTTTGGACAAACCGCTACATCTCAAACATTCAAATCACATCTAGCGAATCACTTGGCGTCGAAGACCGTGCAAGATATTACGAAAAATCAGGCGCCCTGCGCGACATGGTACAAAACCACATTATGCAGATGGTTGCCCTTCTTGCAATGGAGCCGCCGATCAAATTGAACACAGAAGAAATCAGAAGCGAAAAAGTAAAGGTTCTGAGAGCACTGCGCCCTATTGCAAAAGACGAAGTAGATGAGTATTTTGTGCGCGGACAGTATCAAGCCGGTGAAATTGACGGTGTGCCGGTTCCTGCTTATACGGATGAAGATAATGTCGCTCCTGACTCAAATACAGAAACCTTTGTTGCAGGCAAGCTCTTGATCGACAACTTCAGATGGGCTGGTGTTCCATTCTATATCCGCACCGGAAAACGAATGAAAGAAAAGTCCACAAAAATCGTCGTTCAATTTAAGGACATTCCGATGAACCTGTACTACGGCAACGAAAACAACATGAATCCAAACTTGCTTGTCATCCATATTCAGCCTGACGAAGGCATTACGCTCTACTTAAACGCTAAAAAGCTTGGCGGGGCAGCACACGCGCAGCCTATCAAACTCGATTACTGCAGCAATTGCAATGACGAGTTGAACACCCCTGAAGCGTATGAAAAATTAATTCACGACTGTCTTCTTGGCGACGCAACAAACTTTGCACACTGGGATGAAGTTGCCCTTTCTTGGAGCTTTGTCGATTCCATTTCTGAAACATGGGCAGCAAACAAAACCTTGTCTCCTAACTACGAGTCAGGCTCTATGGGACCGAAAGAATCAGATGATCTTTTGGCGAAAGACGGCTTGCACTGGTGGAATATATAATACGAAAAAGCCGAAAATGCTTGTGAGCATTTTCGGCTTTTTTTCGGCTGTCAAGACTGCCTTATCCCTTAAGACATTCTAGCATTCAATAAAAAACCCCCAAAGCCCTAAGGCTTCGGGGGTTTCTATTGATTACTTCATCCATTCAGTATGGAAGATACCTTCTTTATCTGTACGCTCATAAGTATGGGCGCCAAAGTAGTCACGCTGCGCTTGGATTAAGTTTGCAGGCAGGACAGCTGTGCGATAGCTGTCATAGTAAGCTAATGCGCTTGAGAATGACGGCACTGGCACACCTTGGGCAACTGCAAGTGAAATCACTTGGCGAAGCGCTCCTTGGTAGCTTTCTACAATATTTTTGAAGTAGCTGTCAA
Organism: Bacillus sp. LR_5; assembly: GCF_042709275.1. NCBI lineage: Bacteria > Bacillati > Bacillota > Bacilli > Caryophanales > Bacillaceae > Bacillus > Bacillus sp. LR_5. The sequence goes on from NZ_JAVAXX010000060.1 coordinate 27,563, forward strand.
GAAGAAGGTTATCAAGCTCAGGTTCCCGATCGTAAGCTTCTTTGATCTTCTGAAGGAACGCTGCGCGGATGATGCAGCCGCCGCGGAAGATCATAGCGATTTCGCCATATTTCAGATCCCAGTTATATTCTTCAGAAGCAGCTTTCATTTGAGCAAATCCTTGCGCGTAAGAACAGATTTTACTCATGAACAGCGCTTTTCTGACTGCTTCAATCAGCTCTTCTTTATTTTCTGTAACTGGCTTCACGTCTGGTCCTGCAAGAAGGCCGCTCGCTTTCACACGCTCTTCCTTCATAGCTGAGATAAAGCGCGCGAATACAGACTCAGTAATAATCGGAAGCGGAACACCTAAGTCAAGTGCGCTTTGGCTTGTCCATTTTCCTGTTCCTTTTTGGCCTGCTTTATCAAGAATCACATCAACAAGCGGTTTGCCTGTTTCTTCGTCTTTTTTCGTAAAGATGTCAGCTGTAATCTCAATCAAGTAGCTGTCAAGCTCACCTTTATTCCATTCAGCGAAAACTTCGTGAAGCTCATCTGCTGAAAGACCGAGCACCTGTTTCAGAATGAAATAAGATTCAGAAATCAGCTGCATATCTCCGTATTCAATACCGTTATGCACCATTTTTACGTAATGGCCGGCACCGTCGGGACCGATATATGTCGTACAAGGTTCTCCGTCAACTTTTGCAGAAATCGCTTCAAGAATCGGCTTCACAAGCTCATGCGCTTCTTTTTGTCCGCCAGGCATGATAGAAGGCCCTTTAAGCGCT